>NZ_CAJYIS010000054.1 GCF_913775425.1 uncultured Enterococcus sp. | reverse complement strand
CATCCGGACTGTCGATTGCGTAAGATTTGCTTGTCACAGAATAACTTTCAACGACTTGATTACTTGCCGTCGATAGATTCTTTAAGTTAAAATAACCTGTTTTTGGATAGACTAAACGATTATTTTGTGAAGTGGTAAAATACTCTTGTTTGATATTGAGTTTGACCGTTTTAGTTGGTTTTACGAGTTTAACGGTCGAATTGTCAGTATCTAGCTCGTGATCGACCCACTTATTATTTGCATCACGGCTACCCCGTTTATAAAACGTGGCTGTATTTACCTTTTGTACTTCGCCGCTATTTATTGCTGTAATCGTACTGTCATACTCGATCTTAACAGTTTCACCTGGTGCAATATCACTACCATTGATATGGATAATCAAAATATTGTTTTTCGTATCGAATTCATACGTATCGGTGTTGTTACGATTTTCAGTATTTGAAGTATCTTTGTCAAATTCAACTAATGCTTTACCATTCATCATAATATTGGTTGGCGTAGACATTCCGGTCGGCAACTTATCTTTAATATAAGAATTTTCTAAAATAGACGAATTCTCAGCATTTTTTGCATCGATCGTGTAATGCACTACATCGCCTGTAAAGGCTCCATTGGGTTTATTATTTTCTTTGACAATACTCCCTTTGAATAAGTTTACTGTTGACTCTGAATTAGCTAGGGAATGATTGTCTTGTGTAAATAATTCTGCCGTATTTACAAATGGCGATTGCACTTCATCAGACGTCACATAAGCTTTATAAGTAAGTGTTTGCTCGACATTAGGTTGAAGTACCGTATAATTTAAATTGATAATCAAATAGCCATTTTCGAGTTTCGCTGTATCACCATTAGCGAGTACTTTACCATTTAAAAGAATTGTTTTAGGTTCACTTAATCCTTCAGGTAACTTATCTTTGATATATGTATTACTTAAATTAATCAAAGAGGTATTTTTAAATTTCAACGTATACTCAATCGTATCATTTTTCACTCTAGTTTGATAAGCAGCGTCACTCTCACCTTTTTTCTGGGTAACTTTGACTACCCCCACTGGTTGATCATTGGTTTTGGTCAATTCGCCTTTGATGATCGGAAACTCAGATTTTGCAGTCTCTAGCTCATCTTTTTTTACGCTAAACAGTTTTGCTGTATTTTCTTTTTTCACGGCTTGTTTTTCTGCATCAGAAGACGTTGTACTTAAACTAGCTAGTGTCGTCGTGTATTTGATTTCAGCCGTTTTTCCAGGCGCAATACTCGCGCCTTGTAGATAAACCGTTAAAATCCCACTATCCCACGTATAGTAGTTATAGTTTAACGTTTGATCTTGGGCATTTTTTTGACTGATCAACACGTTATTTACCGTCACTTGTTTTGGTTTTGACATGTCTGTTGGGAATGTATCTTGAACGTACGCATCTTCTAAATTGGTGTAGGTCATATCATTTTTTACGCTCAACGTATAGGTAACATCTTGACCACGTACCGTTCCAGATGTTGCTTTGTCGTTCGTTTTAGTTAAACTTGCTTTAAATGCTTCAGCGACAATCGGAAAAGTGGAATCGGCTTTAGCCATCGATGTTGATTTAGAATTACGCCAATCAGCACTGTTTTTCTTTGTATCTCCCGTATTCCCCGCAGTAACTACACTTTCGTAAGTGATAACCGCTTGATCTCCAGGTTTAAATGTCGTGCCATTAAAATGGATCGTCAATCTTGTTTTATTATTATCCAAAGTATAATAGTTTGTCGTAGATCCACCAGTATTTGGAAGTTTTACTTTAGCATTATCTGAAGGGCTTGTTCCACTCGGAATGACTTGTAGATAGACATTTTGCGGCACTCCCATTCCCGTTGGCAGATCATCATAAATGAATGATCCTTTAATATCACCAGCAGAAGAGGCTAAATTATTTGCGGTCAATGTGTATGTTACCGTTTGTCCAACAATAGCACCGGTTTTGGCTTTATCATTTGTTTTTGTCAATGATGCCTGATATACCTGAATCTCTGACGAAGCATTTCCTAAAGTTTTATTATTAGGATCCTTAAATTCAACAGTATTCGTGTGCGTTCCTGGTTTGGAAGCTTGCGCTGAATACACGACTTTTACATTGGCATTTGGATTAAGCGTCGTTTTATTGAAATAAACCGTGAGTATCTGACTGGTGCTATTCCACTCATAATAATCACTTGTAGCAACATTCCCACCACTATTTTCAAGATCTGCTTTTGAACTGATCTTAGTTCCAGCAACACTGATGGTTGAGTCTTTAGTCAAAGCAACACCACTAGGTAATGTATCGACTAATTTGAACTTACTCAAAGCCACCGTCGATTCATTAGTCGCGGTGATCGTGTAATTCACCATACTATTGGCTAAAATCGGTGCGGTCGCATCATTTACTTTCGTCACGCTTCCTTTTGTATCGACGACATTGACCGTTGACTTGGCTTTCGCTAGTGAGGTGTCGTCTGAAAGTAAAAAGTCCGCATTATTGACTAACGGTGACACGACAGCTGTTGGATAAGTATCGTACGTCACCTTCATCACTTGTTTAGGTGCTATTGTTTTAAAATGGACCGTAAGTTTCTGTCCACTTAGTTCATAATAATTATCACCTGTTGTTTTCAGTGCTATGCCATTTAATTTAATATTGGTTGGGCTTGCTAAATTATTTGGCAATACATCGACCAATTTTGCGTTATTAAAAGTCGTGGCACTTGTGGTATTGGTCGCATTTAATGTATAAGTGACCGGTTGATTTAAAATCAATGCACTTGCTGCCGTATTGGTTTTCGTAAGTATTCCACTAGGTGGTTCGTTAATGCTAAAAGTAGAGCCTGCTTTGTCTAAAGTTTCACCAGTAGAACTCTTTAAAATAACTGTATTTTTTTTCTGTTCTCCCACTGTGCCCGTTTTTACTTTTAATTGATACGTAATTTTTACGGTTTCTTGAGGTTTGATTGCCGTTTTATTTAGTTTGACGCTTAAAGTATTATTCGTAGCACTATAACTATAGTAGTCATTACTCGTGCTACTTGTGGCAGATAATGCTGTCCCATTTAATTGAACGTTACTTGGGCTTCCGCTCAAACTGTTAGTGATATTTGACATTCCACTTGGCAAGGTATCTTGCATTTCAAATCCTTTGACATCATGATCAGAAGTATTGGTAACATTTAACGTATAGGTCACGATATTGTCTGGTGTACTCGAATTGACTACCACACCAGTATCTTTTTTATCATTGCTTTTTTTTATAGTTCCTGTATCAGGTTTTTTTTCGTAATAAAAAATAATATAGCGATGCGCTTTACCACTAGTATTTTGAGCACCTTCCCATGTGGTATCGGCAGAAACAGCCCTAGTTTCTGAAGTATAAACATCGTTTTTATCTCCTCTACCAAGTAATACTTGATAATTTTTATACGTGTACCCAGAAATGGGGATACTCGATGCACTAAGTGGCTCCATATACATCCCGGTATCCGTACCACCCGCTTCTTTTCGTTGTCCTAGAGTTTTGCTTGGACTAATATCTTGTTTTGGATTATTCACATCACGGTAGAGAATTTTGGTCATTTGGGGAACAGCGACTGAAGGATTCCCCGTGTACCCAATAGAACCTAATGTATTTTCTGTTCCTGAGTTAGCAGCCAGATAGTACAAATTGACTTTCATTGTTGCTGTAATAGTTTTATTTTGTGGACTGTCTTGTGAAAAATAAACCGACTGTAAATTAGAGGCTCCTCCTATTGCAGGAAGACTTGGAACAGCCGATTGATTTGGGTTTAAATAGATATTAAATGATGATTGTTTATCTGTTGCATAATTTGGAAAAACGGTTATTGACGGACCCGCGTTTATGCCTTTATTTCCTGGAATTGCTGAAGTATTCGTATCAAACGGCACATCGTAGAAAAAACCAGTTCCACTGTTTGATAAAAGCACGCTGTTTTTATATCTTGAGCTTTGCGCATAAAGTGTAGGGTCTTCCGCTCCTTTGACAGCAATCGCATTAAAACTATTACTGTAATAAGGAACTGTGTCTTTTGATAGCGATCTTATTGTAATTGTATTAATCTGTTGATACAAATTTTTACGACCTACTATAGACGTCAAGATTTGTTTAGAAGCAGGTTTTCCCTTTTTATCGAGATTCAAAAATTCTTGCTCAAAACTTATCGTTCCATCATTTTGCCAATTTGTAAAGCCTACGCCTAACTCTTTATCTGTATATTCATATAAGCCATCTGCATTTAATCCACGACTTGCTGATTCATCGACCGCTTGAATCGTCGCACCTTTTACCCCTAATCCAACCCCCATCAAGATCAAAAGAAGAAACAATGATTTAAGTGTTTTTTTGAATAAGTGCATGATTAGTTTCCTCCTTTGATCGAAAGTGAGTTGTATAGAGTATCTAACGCTTTTAAGTCTGTTTCAGTCGGTGTCACACCATGAAAATATGCATCGCGGTAATTAATCCCTGCTGCTGAGACCGTTTCACTCTTAACATTGATCGTTAAGTTCGCATTGTTATAGGTATCTGCTAAACTCGTTGGAATTTTGACTTTCGTAAATAATGGTGTTGTTGTTTCATTATAATCGACTACTTTTTTATAATAATAGAATCCATCTTCGCCTAATTGCCAATCATTTCCTATATCCATGACTAATTCTTGCCCGATATTTGCTGGTAAAAGAATCCCGTCTTGTGAGGTCATTTCTGGTAATACTAAAATGCGTACAAAAAATGGTGCGTGTTCTTCATTTTTGATCGTCACTTCTTTAGTATAGGTTTTTCCTGGTTCTACTGTTCCAGGCTTAGGAAAATCTTCTTTAATCGTTCCCTTTAACCCAGTAGCAACAAAACCGTTATCTCTGCTGTCTTTATCGGTAAATGAAGCGTATGTGTATCCACCGAAAATCCCAATGCCCATCAATAAAATAAAGAGGGAACTTGCGATGAGGATCATTTTGTTTTTTTGATTATGTAACTTCATCTTCTATTCCCTCCTAATTTAATTGTGCTTTGATTAATTTTCCGGCTTCACTATCTGTTGAGATCCCCCAGTTAGCGTAGATAGAATCGGTTGGATCATGTGCATCCATAAATACTTTGATCGTGTAGAGCGCATTTTTATACTTGTTTGGAAAGTTGTATGCTAACCTAACACTTTCTAATAAATCACTTGTTGTTTCTCCAGGTTGTAAAGGTTTTGAATAATAAAAATAACCTTTTTCATATAACCAGTAACCATTTTGCGTGTTTGCTTGCACAGTTGTCATTAGATTGTTAGTAAAATTAAGTTGAAAATATTTTAACTGTTGATACGTTTGACTACTATAAGCAAATTCATTACGGTCTAACGTTCGATCTGGATTATAAGTAAACATTTGTTGTTTACTAGGATCAGTCGAAGGAATCCAAGCATGATTGGCTAAGTAGTAATTACCATCATTAGCTAAATATGAATGTTGTTTGACCCATGTATCGGTATTTTTTTCATCGATGGGATTCGCAGTAGGCCCTTTAAGTTGTTCTAAATTCGCATTGCCAGACTGATCTTCGTAGTTGATTTTAAAATCAATTAAAAATTCATAAAGTGATAATCGTACAAATGAAGGCATTTCTCCTGCATTTTGAACCGAAACTTGTTTTGGTTTGGTTTGATTGGGTTGCCAGTCCACCACGGGTGCGAAGACTTCTGCAATTTGTGATTGAAAAACGGTACCTTGAAATTTGTTTTCCGTTTGATCTGACGAGACATACCACGCATACGTTCCAACGGTAAAGCTACTCGCACTAATAACTAATAAAAAAAGGAGGAGAACGACTTTTGGATAACGCTTGATTGACTGAACTAGTTTATCTTTCATCATTTCTCACACCTTTCTTTGTTGAGTACGTTTGCGAAGAATTAATAAAATCGCCCAAAGACCTAATAACAATAAACCGATCACCATGCCACTTTTTAGTTGTTCGTTGGTCATCGGTAGATTCCCAAACGGTTTATTCGTATTTCCACCTGTACTTGGTAGTGAAGATTTCTTTTTAATGGCAGAAAACGTCCAAACATTTTCCATCGTATTTTTGACTTCAAAATCTTTACTCGTATACTTTTCCGACAGCGAATACTCGACTTCAAAGATCCGTTTATCTCCTGAGGCAAATGTCCCGAGCGACAAAGGATTTTGTTGTAAATTTTGCGTATCATTGATTCCTGAAGCAGGCCCTTCGTAAACGACTTCCCCTTCATAGGTCAATTTCATTTGGATCGCTTTTGATAGATCTAAAATTCCCGATACTTTCGCTGGCGAGATCTGTAAAGTCAGTGAATACGGTACATCTTTTTCAGTATTTTGAATCGTTAGTTTTTTATACCAGCTTTTTCCAGGCATGACATCAGTCACATTGACGAAATATTCACCATTATTTTGTACCTTGATGCCTTCATTGTCTCCAATCAATAGACTCGAAGGTAATTCTTGCGCACGTGCTGTCGATAGCATAAAAAAGCAACTCGTCAAAAAGAGTAACGGAAGACATGAAAAAATGATTTTTCTCATCCACTCCTCCTCCTATTTCAAAATAAAGCTAGCACGCTGCTGCCTACTAGCTTTATTTCCAGTTAAATTTTAATTAATTAGCTAAGTCTTCTAAAGCAGTACGCAAGGTATCATTCGTTCCATTGACCCACTGATCACTTGATGGAGCTCCTTTACGCGCTTGGATACCGTCTGCATTGATTGTTAAATCATATTTGACCTTAGTATAGCTGTTATCCGCATTTTGGTTTAGCGTAACCGAATCAATCAATAATTCAGTTGTTTCTTGAGGTGCTAATTTACCAACATAGTAAAAATAGCCATCATCATCATTGTAGAACCATTTTCCTGTAGTAGGAGTTTTCGATAAATTAACAAAATGGATTTGAATATTTTCATCTGCATTTGATGTTACTGTAGCCGTGCCGTCATCCTGTACGGTAACGGTTGGTTTAGTTTTTAACCAATCCACGGTAACAGGTGTATCTGGTGTTAAATCTAAATATTCAAATTGTGGATTTGTTTGCAATATTACAGTATTTCCATCTTTACTGTAAGATCCGACTTTAGCATAATATTTGGTATTATTAGCTGGATTATTCCAATAAGAAGTATATTGTCCGTCTGCATTCACCAATACTCTTAGAGTGTATGTTCCTGCATAAGCACCACTAGCCACAGTAAATGAAGGAGCTCCGTCTTTAATTGTCGTGACTTCATTGCTATCTTTTGTCGTGTATTTTAGGCTTGTTGAAGGAATCTCAGTAAATCCATTTAGAGATCCACTATACGTATATAAATACACTTGGTCTGCATTTTTATTATTTAGTACACTGACATCAGTTGTTAATTTCCCATTAGGATCTTTTAATTTTGTTAATTTTCCAGATAGAGAAACGCGAGTGAATGAATCATATGTTCCACTATTTAACACACCCACCTTTTTCTCTACCGTTTGTCCTGGTTTCCAATCTGTTGGCGGTGTAAAGGTTTCGACTACTTCTACGTCATTTCCGGCTACGCCACCTTCAAATTTATTGACTGTTTGGTCATTACTTGTAAACCAAGCAAATGTTCCGACTAATACTCCGACTGCAGCGAGCGCAGTTGCAGCTGCAATCCACTTCTTCCGATTATTTTTCTTCATTTCTATTTCCTCCCAATCTTGATTTTTTCTTATGTTTCCTTTATTGAGGATGGATCTTTTGAAAATAATTGCGTTATTCCCCAAACTAGTGCTAAGACAGCCACTAGAACCATAAGCGATAATAATAAATGTCCACGAATAAACAATAGCCAACCACCGATCGCTGGGATGCGAAACACTTCTTTTCCCACAATCTTATCTGCGTTGATTGGTTGATCTGACGAGCGATTGGCGTCACCTTGTGTGGTCACTTGAATCTGACCATTTTCTTGAGGAGTCAGTTTAATGATCCGGTGTGTTAAAAAATTAGTTTCTTCACTTTGTCCATCGATTGGTGTCAAACGAAAGGTAACTACATCACCTACTTTTAACTTACCAGGATCGACCTCTTTAGTAATGACGATATCTCCAGAACGAAAACCACCCTCTTTCAATGTATTTCCTGGCGCAATCATCGAGTCCGTTAAAACACCAAATAATCGGTATCCTCCAACCGATCGGTCTTGTTGCTGCATAAAAGCAAATAAACCAGCACCAACTAAAAATAGAACGATTACTGTATAAAAAAAGATATTCCATATATAGTGTAGAATCTTGTTTTCTTGCTTCACTACATCACTTCCTTTTTTTGTGACAAAACATTCAATTTAAGGTTTAATTATTTTTAATCACTTCTAATAAAACGAAAGTTATTGAATCTTTTTCACAATATAGATAAAAAAACATGAATCAAACCATCTTTCATATCAACATCACTAGCAAATACTCCAAATAATTTCATTCATGTTAAATTCTTTAATTACACCCCAATTATAGCGAAATTCATAAAAAATTCAAACTTTTTAAGTCTTTTTTTCACATGTTTTTTCAAAAAGTTTGTTGTTGATTAAATAACGTTTTTTATATTTAACGGAAAGATCATGTAACCAATCAAAGATTAATATTGCCGGAATGGGATCTTCTTCAATCCACGTAAAAAACTGTGTTTTCTCCTCAACAGTTGCCTCTTTTTTAAAGTACCCCCAAACATGTAAACAGGTATTAATCGTACTTCCCCGAGTTGGCTTTAGAGTAGTACATTCTGCTAAAATCGCTTCATAGCGCAATTGTTTTGCTTCATTCCAATCGTTAAATTTAGCAAGTGTTCGAATTTCTTCGTAGGCTTTTTGCGAGTGCAGCATCACCCAATATTTATGATAGGCCCACGAACGTTGAAATGCTTTTAAGTGTTCTTTATCTTGTTCCATCTGATCACTCCTCAAAAAAAAACTTCTTAATCGAACAGATTAAGAAGTTTTTGGTAGAATATACTGCGCAATCCATTCCATAATATAGGTACTGATTTTAGTTTGTTGCATCGCATTAGAAATCGTTGCAGTATCATCCCCTTTTTGATCGCCATATGTTCCAAAACCAGCATGGTTTCCACCCTTTATTTCAACATAAGTTGTATCTTTAGGTAAATATTGCTTCGCTTCATCATATTTAGCCCAATTTAAAACTCCATCGTTTGAAGCTGTAATGGATAAAACCGGGAACGTTTCCTCTTTTAAACTACCTTTTTTATCTGGATAGCTCGCCAAAAAAATAACTCCAGCTACTTGACTTGCATGTTCTTTGGCAAAACGACTTGCCATTACACCACCTAATGAATGTCCCGCTAAAATAAATTTTTCGTCAGGATGTGCTTTGAGAATCGTATTCGCTGCGTCTGGTGCTAACACCGCCAAATCAAGCGGAACATTTAGCACATAAACATTGATTCCTGCCGCTGCCAGTTGCGATGCCCAGTTACTATAACTTGCTGTGGCCACAAAAGCACCCGGATAGAAAATGATACTCGTTGCACCTTTTTGTCCACTTGTATAAAGGTCATAGCTTTTGGTTGATGTAGCGACTTGACTTTGCTTTTGTGCTTCTACTGTTGCAGGATACCAACTCTTTTGGATAAAAACTGTACTGGCAATGACTACAACGAGTAGTACAAACACAACAATTCCAACAATTTTTTTCCAACGGGGCCACTTTTTCATTTCACTACTCCCTCTACTCTTTAATTTCTGTTGCCATAACACCATATAAAAATACCTGAACACTTTTAGCTAAATCGCTTTGTCGGTTCGGTGTCTCTAAATAAGCAGCAATCAAAATAAATAATTGACTGACAGCAAATGTCGGATCAATTTCTGATTTTAAATGAAATTCCGCTTGTTCAAATAACTCTATAAATGGTGTTTTATAAGAAGTCGTCCACAATCGGTATAGTTTCTGTGACATTTCTTTGGATAGAGAATGTTGGATATCATGCATCATCACAAAAAGATTAAATGGATGTTTTTGCTGTAGGAATAAAGCCATATGTAAGATTTTTTCTTCAGCTGATAGAGCTTCGTCATTCGCGATAATCCGCAACTGCGCTTCAACAGTTGCGGATAAACGCAACATCACATGATAATAGATATCTTCTTTTTTCTTAAAATGATAATACAACGTTGGTTGTGTCACACCTAATTTTTCGGTAATCTGCCTTGTGGACGTCGCTCGATAGCCTTGGACCATAAATAATTCTTCTGCTACATCTAAGATCTCTTCATACATTTGCCTCACCTGCTATCAGGCGCGCAACTTGTTTGGTCGCTTGTTGAAATAACTCCAACTTTCTAAATCGGCTGACCGATTGCCGTTTGGTTAACATTTGATACTGTTTATGACGAATCTCCATTAAAATCTCACGGTAGACTGTCGCAGCTAGATATAAAGGCTTTTGTGCCTTAGTTTCCAATAATGGCAGCATTTCAAATGATTCATCGTACAACCGTTCCGCTTCTTGTGCTAGAAATTCCCATAATTCCACTACTGCTTCTGTTGGTTCAGTTTTACCCAAGTCATATGGACAAACATCAAAGCGAAGCATATCTTCCATTGGTAAATAAATCCGTCCCATACGATAATCTTCACCAATATCACGTAAAATATTAGTGATTTGCATTGCTTCTCCTAATTTTTTAGCTGGTTCTTGGATTTTTTCAGGATACCGTGATAGCAATGGCAATAACATCAACCCGACGCTTCCTGCAACGTAATAAGCATACTCTTTTAACTCACCTAATGTTTTGGGTTGTCTGAATTCTAGATCTTTTGCTTGGCCTTCTAACATATCATAAAATGGTGCGATATCCATTGGGTAGTGTTGAAAAACCACCGCTAACGCTCTGAAAATCGGTTCGTTCGGAATATTTCCTTGCTCAAATGCAACTAATTTTTGATATAAGGCCTCTAGTTTTGCGCGATCTTTAGTTAAATCAACGATGTCATCTGCCTCTCTACAAAATGCATAGATCGCAAAAATACTTTGAGCTTGCTCTTTGGGTAATTTTGAAAAAGCAAAATAGAACGTTTTCGAATGATGCTTGATGATCTTCTCGCAAGCTAAAAAATCAGCTTGCTGAGAAGAAAATGTATATTGATTATTGATCATCTTTGACCAGCTCCTCTACTGCAAGTTTAGCACTTTGCATGACGATCGGCACTCCCGCTCCAGGATGGGTACTACTTCCGCAGAAATAAAGATTTTCTGCATAATCAAATTTGTTGTGTGGGCGATAGTAATTACTTTGTGACAAGATTGGCTTCAGTCCAAATGTCGCACCGTTATAGGCATTGAATTGTTGCTTGAATTTATCTGGTGTGTAATATTCTTCAAACACGATATGATCATTTAGATCTGTAAATTGCGTTTTCGTTTGGATCAACTCAACAATTTTATTGCGATACGTTTGAATCGCCTGATCTGACCAGTCATTATATTTTGACACTTCTGGTACTGGAATCAAGACATACAGGCCTTCCTTGCCTTCTGGTGCTAAATCTTTATCAAGTAAAGTTGGTCGATACAAATAAAATGAAGGATCTTCTGGAAGTACCCCGTCTTCAAACAAATCACTCACATTGCGTTCAAAATCTTCAGCAAAATAAATACTATGTAACGTCTCTCCTGGATAATGCTTATCTAAGCCAAGATACATCAAGAAGCAAGAACATGAGTACTCCATTTTATCGATTTTTTTGTTAGTATATTTTCCGCGTTTCTTTTCGTCAGGGATCAAATGCTTCATTGCATATGGAAAATCAGCTCCACACACGACAGCATCGGCTGCAATCATCTCTTGGCCAATACGGATTCCTTTGGCAGACTTTTGTTCGATGACGATTTCATCGACTGGTGTACCATAATGAGCTGTTCCACCTAATTCTTTAAACAATCGGTCTAATGATTTCGCTAAGGTATACATCCCACCTTTCATAAAATGCACCCCATAAAAGAGCTCGATCATCGGAATAATCGTATACAATGATGGACCTTGATACGGTGAAACACCGATATACAATGTCTGAAAGGCAAGCGATTTACGCAAGCGGTCATCTTTGACAAATTTAGAGATCGAAGAATAGGCATCGCTAAACGTACGCAAACGAACACCCGCCCACAATGATTTTGGATTATAAAAATCAAGCGGACCACGGAACGATTTCATAATAAAATGTTCTTTTGCAATCAAGTATCGTTTGTAGATATCCGCTAAAAAGGCAAAATAGCCTTGCGCATCTTCTTCTGAGATATCTTCTAACGTTTTTGTCAACGTCGTAAGGTCACTTGAAAATAGCAATGGGTCGTCGTTTGCAAAAAACAATTCTAGCATTGGATCGACTTTTTCCATTGGAATGTAGTCATCAGGATCTTTCCCGCAGACTTCAAACACCTCACGATAAATTTCGGGCATCATCACGATCGTTGGTCCTACGTCAAAACGAAAGCCATCTTTTTCGATTTGATTCATTTTTCCACCAGGCTTGACGTCTTTTTCATATAAATGAACATCATAACCCAGATTTTGTAAACGAACAGCTGCACTTAATCCTGCTACGCCTGCTCCAACCACTATAATTTTTTCCATGTACTATTCACCTGACTTTTCTTTTTTTTCGGTTAACTCTCCATCTTTCATTATATATACTTTATCACAATAGTCGACTAAACGGAGGTCATGCGTGACCATGATCGTCGCTTTTTGTTTTTCTTTCGTTTCTTTTGCTAAAATTTTGACCACTTCATAGGCTTTTTCCGTATCTAAACTTGCAGTGGGCTCATCAGCTAAAATAATCGTAGGATCATGATATAAAGCACGGATGATAGCGATTCGTTGACGTTCTCCTCCTGAAAGCTCTTCTGGATATTTTGAAACTAATTTTTCGACGCCTAGTTGAGTAAATAATTCTGTTCCAACTGACCGTGCTTTTTGTTTCGTGACTTTATCGACTAATTTCAATTGATCTTTGACGGTCAAAAACGGAACAAGATTTGATGCTTGTAAAATAAAGCCGATTTCTTTAAAACGTAAAGCCGCTCGTTGTTTTTCTTTTTTCTGACTAAATGGTTGGCCGTTGATCAAAACTTCACCTGAAGTTGGACTCTGTAAGCCTCCGATAATGGTTAAAAATGTACTTTTTCCAGATCCCGATGGTCCAATAATAGCTACAAATTCTCCTTTATCTACTGAAAAATTCGTTTCTTTTAACGCATGAATCGTCTCATCACCATCCTGAAATTGCTTGGTCACGTGTTTCATTTCTATCGCGCTCATCTATTTTCCTCCTAACTAATGGCTTTTAATGGATCGATTTTGACAATAGTACGAACTGAGAAAAAGGCTCCAATGATTGCAACGACAACCATCATAATACTGACTGCGGCAAAAAATAACGCATTACTTTGAAACGGTACCGCTTCTGGCAATACAAGTCCTGAGCCGATCGTAGCAAGCAACCCGATCCCAACACCCACAACCGCTAAAAAGAACGTTTGGGCAATAACAGAGCGGGCAATGTAACTACTAGAGATTCCTTGGGCTTTCATCACACCAAAAATCGCCGTTTTTTGCATCGTTAAAACATAGATGAAGATCCCAATAACTACTGCAGCGATGACGACTAAAAAGCCGATCATAAAACCAAAAGTCAACACTTGGGCATTATATCCCGGAAGTTTATTGATAAATGTTGAAATCGTTAAACGTTGTAAACTACTTGGTACATCCGTTAGTTTCCCTTTTGTCACAATGGCATTTAATTTCATCGGTTGCATTTGCGCACGTTCACCGTATTTTAGTTTGTGGACCGTATCTAGCGTTGTGTACAGGATTGGTGCCACATTAAATTTTGCATTTTTTGTAAATCCTGTGATAGTCAATTCGTCTTCATTTGTTGCTAAGATGATCGTATCGCCGATTTTATACCCTGCATTGATTTTTAAACTTTCATCGGCAACGACCTCATTATCTTTTGTAAATAATTTTCCTTCTGTAACTTCTGGAGTAATAAACTGATCTGGATTGATTCCAAAGAAACTGACATTTTCTTTTTCTGATTTATCCCCTTCACGATAGACGATACCAGAAAGTTGTGACAATTCAGCCTTGTCTTTGACATCAACCTTATCAAAATCTTTAGGATCGATCATCGACATATTCAAATTATCATTGGCTTCACTGGATAATAAAATATTATCTGCTTGCCATTTATCGATTCCCATTCGATTTTCTTGAGCTAATCCGTAAGCTAATCCTGTCAAAAAAAAGACCAGATAGGCAATTAAAAACATCACACCAATGACTAATGTGTAACGTAATTTAGAATGTTTGATTTCATTTAATGCTAAAAACATCGATTTTCCCCCTTTTTGGTAGAAAAAAAAGGCTACACTTATAGCCCTTTTTTCCCAATAATTGGAAAGAATTTTGCAGTATGTGCTGCATATTCTTTAAAGTCTTGACGATCATGGTATTTCTTTTCTAATAATGGAACTCCTGAAACAAATAATAACAACAATGTAATACAGATTGGACTTAAAATCAGCCATAATGTCGACCAACTTGTCAGCGCAACTAAAAATACGCCCCACCAACAAACGGCTTCACCAAAGTAATTTGGATGACGTGTTACCGACCAAAAACCACTTGTTAGTAATTTGCCTTTATTCTGTGGATTTTTTTTGAACTGTTCTAATTGACGATCGCCGCCAACTTCAAAAATAAAGCCAATCAACCAAATCAAAACGCCAAGCCATTGCCACCACATCATGGATTCATTTGGGTTAGCAAATGTATACGTGATCGGTAGCGCAATAATAAATAATAATACGCCTTGCAAGACGAATACATTTAAGAACGCTTTGATATCGACATATTTTGTCCCCCAGCGTTTACGCATGTTCACATAGCGATAGTCTTCTGGCTTGTTCCAATTGCGACGAGCAAGATGGGTAAATAATCTTCCACCCCATAATGTCACGAGTACTAAAATGGCTAATTGTTGTAATGTGATCAAATCTGTAGCAATCAAACCGACCCAAGCTACTACAACGAACCCCCCACCCCAAGCAATATCGACTAACGAATACTTGCGTTTGCCTTTTGAAATAATAAACCAACAAATAAAATAGATGAGTAATGCAAATGCAACAATCCCATACATCATTTTTCTTCCTCCTTTAATACCCCGGCGATCGCTAAACTTGATTGTCCCGCACTGATCGCAATCGCTGCTGAGCTTTCTACGATCGCATCGACTGGTATCGCTCGTGCGTTTAAGCTCGTTTTCCAATCAAGTGCTGCTTGTTCATTGAACACATGTGTGACATAGACTGCTTCTAAACGCTGTTTGTTAGCAAATCCGCTAACCTTTTTTGTGATTTTTTTCAAACTTTGTTTTTGACTCAAAGAAGCGCCAATCAACTTGCCATCGCCTTCTTCATTTAGACTGACGATTGGATGGACAGAGGCTTTTTGAGCGATTTTTCCTAATAATTGGGGAATTCTGCCAGATTGAATCATCGGATCTAAATCCGCTACTGCTACATATATAAAAATACGTTCACGCAAGGACCGCAATTCATTCACGACTGTTTCAAATGATTTATCTGCCTCAACTAACTCTACGGCTCGTTTGACAAGTAATCCTTGGGCAATCGAATTGAGTTTCGAATCGATTACTTGAATCCAGTTAGAAGAGAGCTGTTTTTCTTTTATGCGTTGGGTGATCAATTGATACGTTCCACTTAATTTAGCCGCTACACTGATAACCAACACATGATCATATTTCCCTTCTAAAAACGAAAGCAAGGCATCGACCGTTTTTATATTTGGTTGCGCAGTACTCATACTTTTAGCTGTTTTTAGTCGTTGCTGTAAATAATCTGGTTCGATAGTCAATTTGTCTAAAAATGTTTCTTCATCTAGTAAAAGATTCATCGGTAACACATGTACTTGATGTTCCAAGCTAAAATCTTTTGGTAAGTCTGCGATCGAATCGGTTACAATCGCAATCTTTGCTTTTGCGTTTTGTCCAATTTGATATTGCAATTGCATATCGTCGACTTTTTGATACGTCACTTGACCATTAGATACTAAATAAGACATCAATCGTGCAGGTTCACTAGTGTGGATATGTATCTTTACTTGTGTTTGATCACCAATCAAAACCAAAGAATCACCATAGTGTGCCAGTTGTGCTTTAAATGTGTCAAATTCTATCGTCAACTGTTTGACTAAAAATTCTGAACAATAACGATATCTAGGTGCCTCGCTTAGAAAATGTTCTTCGATTGCTTCCTGTTGATCTACTTGCATCTTTTCATAGTGAGAGACATCCCCATTACAAAAATATTCGGTTAGACCGGCAATAAAATAATAAAATCCTTTTGCACCTGCATCGACTAATTTATTCTTCTTCAGTACAGCCATTTGGAACTGTGTCTGTTCCAACGCTGCTTTAGTCTGTCTTTTTGCAACCGTCAACGCCTCAATCAGGGTATTTCCGTGTTCGATCTGCTCAACGAGATGTTCTGACCACACATGCATAACTGATAAAATCGTACCTTCTTTTGGTTCCAAGACAGCTTGATATGCTTTTTTTGACGCTTCTTGTGCTGCATAAACAAGTGCTTTTTCTGCTACGAGTGCATCATCATAGCTAGTACTTAACCCATAAAAATATTGAGCAAAGATCATACCCGAATTTCCTCTAGCACCCATCATTGCCGCTTCTGATAATTGGTTCAATCCATCTTTGATGCTGTTTGTTTGTATGGAAACTTGGTCTAAGATCGTTTGCATCAAAGCAGCCAAGTTACTCCCAGTATCTCCATCAGCTACAGGAAATACATTGATTCGATTCAATTCTTGTTTTTGATTGACGACTTCTTTAGCCCCATTCAAAAAGCCTTCGAGTAACCTGGTTCCTTCTGATTCTTTCATTTCATTCACATTCCCTTAAAAAAATTCGCTTGGATCATATAAACAATTGCCGACGTCACAGCGGTTACACCAGTCCCCCAAGCAAGGTCGATAATCGTCATCTTCACTGGCCAATCTTTAAGCGTGGCTAAATTTGTCAAATCGTACGTTGCGTAACAAATCAACCCAAATAATGCTCCCGCACCGATTGTATAAAGAATACTCTGTTTTTCGACTCCTGGTAATAATACGAAAAAGACAACACCTATCACATAAAGCACATAAAAAATCACTGCTGGAGCCAATTTTACTTCTCCCATTAGTTGTCCAATAAAATGTTGATACATTTTTTTCGATACTACCAACAACCAAAATAAGTCAAAAATCAAAAAGACAATCGCACTTGTTAAAAATAATTTGAAAAATTGTGACATGCCTTCCTCCCCCTTATCACTTGATAAGCAAAGTGTAGCATATCTCCATTTTCATGCCTAGAATGTTGCTCAAATTCAAGCGCTTTTTTCTGCTAATTAAATAACACGTTATTTTTTATGACAAAAAAAGAACATGCTCTACGCATGCTCTTCTACTGAACCAAATAATACAGCAAAGAAAAAACCTAACCCGATCGTCATGATAATATGCCCTAGACCGGCAATACCTGAGATCGCTGCTGAACTTTCAATCCCCATCACGGTCATTGTTCCGTGGATCAGCATAAGTAATAAGGTGATTCCCAAACCGATATTGTACGTGATATAAAATCGCTTGTACCATTTATGTGCCATAATATGGAAATTTTTTTCTAATAATAACACAATCAAGAAGAAAAACATCCCCAAGACTAACGTATGTGTGTGTAGGGTGCTTAGTTGTGTTTTCCCACTAAAATCAAACCATTTAGTCAATTCTCTATAATAAACCCCCAATAATAATCCAATGATCATATACGACATACTTACTCTGACTAGTTTTTTCATCATTTCCCCCTTAAACTTCCTCGGCTTTTACATGATCTTTTTGTGTCAATACGCCATCTTTCATCACGTATACTTTATCGCAAAAATCAACTAAACGAATATCATGTGTAACCATAATCGTTGCTTTATTTTTTTCTTTTGTTTCTTTTGCTAAAATTTTAACCACTTCATACGATTTCTCTGTATCTAGACTCGCAGTTGGTTCATCGGCTAAAATAATCGTCGGATCATTGTAAAGCGCTCGGATGATCGCGATTCGTTGACGTTCTCCTCCAGATAATTCTTCTGGATATTTATTTTTTAATTTTGCTACGCCTAATTGTTCGAATAATTGTTCAACATCGATTTTAGATTTTGCCCTTGTCACTTTATCCACAAGCTTCATTTGTTGTTTGACGGTCAAAAACGGAACGAGATTTGATGCTTGTAAGATAAAACCAATTTCATCAAATCGTAATTTAGCACGTTCTTTTTCTTTTTTATCACTAAATGGTTGACCGTTGATCAATACTTCTCCTTCAGAAGGCGATTGTAAGCCTCCAGTGATCGTTAAAAAGGTACTTTTCCCCGAACCAGAAGGACCGATGATTGCCACAAACTCGCCTTTTTCAACCGAAAAATTAGTAGGTTTCAAGGCTTCGATCGTTTCGTCGCCGTCTTTAAAATATTTCGTTACATTTTTTAATTCAATAGCTTTCATCTAATCTCCTCCTTATCCAATGGCTTTCAATGGGTCGATCTTCACGATCGTGCGTACTGAGAACACGGCACCTAAGATCGCAATGACCACCATCAAGACGCTAATACCTACAAAGAACATCGTATTCACTTGGAATGGTACGGCTTGAGGCAACAACAATGCAGAACCTAGTGTTGCAAGCAACCCGACAACGACTCCTACGACAGCTAAAAAGAACGTTTGTGCAATTACGGAGCGTGCGATATAGGCACTTGAGATCCCTTGAGCTTTCATCACACCAAAGATATTGATTTTTTGCATCGTAAGTACATACACGAAAATCCCAATCACGACAGCAGCAATCACGACTAAAAAGCCAATCATAAAGCTAAATGTTAATACTTGTGCGTTGTATCCTGGCAATTTATTAATAAATGTTGCGATCGTTAATTTTTCTAAACCTTTTGGTAGATCTTTGACAGTCCCTCTGGTCACAACTGCATTATATATTTGTTCATTATTTTTAGTGGGTGCACCACCTAAATCGGTCGTTGTGGCATACGATACATAAAGAACAGGTGAGGCAGAGTAACTTGCTTTATCTGTAAATCCAACGATTTTTACTTTTTCACCTGTCCCAGCTACACTGACTGTATCCCCCAGTTTGATGTTGTATTGTTTTTTCACACTTTCATCGGCCACTGCTTCATTCTTTTCGCTAAACATTTTTCCTTCAATAATATTTGGCGCAATAAACTGCTCTTTGTCGATTCCAAAAAACGTAACGTTTACCTTATCATCTTGATCATTACCTTTGACCAAAATACCTGGTTTTTGAACTAACCCTGCTTTATCACTTGCTTTGATAGCATCGAATTCTTTTTGCGTAATCATCGACATATTTAAATTATCATTTGAAACACTTGTTAAAATAACATTATCGGCTTGCCATTTATCAATCGACATTTGAAATTCTTGCGCTAACCCATAAGATAGGCCTGTTAAAAAGAAGACCAAGTAAGCAATCAGAAACATCACACCGATCACTAAACTATACCGTAGTTTTGAATGTCGAATTTCGTTTAAAGCTAAAAACATCATTTATCCCTCCAATTTTATCTTAAGCCTTTAATTAACCATTGTGTTCGAAAATCAAAATCAGCTACTAATTCATCTTCAGTCCATTCATTGACGAGCGCTGAAGTGATGGAATCTGTCACCAGATCCATTAAAAAGAATAAAAACGCATGTGCTTCTTCTTTCGTCTCGATGTTAAATTGATTTTGTTTTAATAAACGCATCCACTGACCGATGAAGTGTTTACTCTCGTCGACTGTTGTGCGCTTATATAAAGTCGTCGTCTCTCCTTTAAGCAATAAGTGTAATCCTTTGAATTCTTGGCTCAAACGATCGAGCGTCAGACTTGTTATCAAATATTCTTTCAAACCAAAGAATATGTCTTCTGGTGTCGCCATGACTGCATCTAAAATATCATGATGGATCTGATTGGCAAATTTTTGGACAATATACCGATGGGCATCTTCTAGATTGACAAAGTATTTATAAAACGCTGCTCGTGAGATTCCAGTCGCTTCTACGACTTGCGCTACTTTGACTTGACTAATATGGAATTCATTGAACAGATCGATTAAGCTTCCTTCAATCAACATACGTTTTTCATCGGCTAAATTATAAAAAGTTTGTGTTGGCATTTTACTCGCTCCTTCAAAAGTGACATTTCGTCACTTCTTGTTTATTATTCTAATCGAACTATTTTTTGAAGTCAAGAATTAAACAAAAAGAAAAGACTTACAGTACTGTAAGTCTTTTCGCAATACTATTCTTGTGCTCTTTCTTTACTAAATTCATACTTTGCAAGTGCTTTTTTACGTTGTTCTTTATGGTCCACTATCGGTAACGGATACGTTTCACCTAATTTGATCCCATATTCTTTTTGTTGGGCTTCGGTCATTTTTTCAGGTTGATGGATAAATTTATTTGGTATTGCTTTTAACTCTGGTACAAAAGTTCGAATAAAGTTTCCTTTTGGATCAAATTTTTCGGATTGCGTAGTCGGATTGAAAATTCGAAAATAAGGAACTGCATCGGTACCTGTCGAAGCCGCCCATTGCCAGCCGCCAATGTTGCTTGCCGGATCATAGTCAACTAGCATCTGCTGAAAATACTTTTCACCCCAACGCCAATCGATTAAAAGATCCTTAGTTAAAAAAGAAGCTGTGATCATCCGCAAACGATTGTGCATCCAGCCGGTTTCATTCAACTGACGCATCGCCGCATCCACGATTGGAAACCCCGTTTGACCAGCTTGCCATTTTTTAAAGTCAGCTCGTTTATTTTCCCATTCGACATATCGATAATTTTCTTGGACACTTTCTTCTTTTTGTTTTGGAAAAGCTGCGTAGATCATGTGGTAAAAATCACGCCAGCACAATTCTTTTTCGAATGTCGTTTTACCGGTCGAATTCGGTGCCTTTTGAACTGCTTGCCAAACGGTACGAATCGAAATTTCACCGGTACGCAAGTGACGAGACAAGCGACTGGTTTGATCTGCTTCAGGAATATCGCGCTTTTGATCATATACTTTAAGATCTTCGTTGACAAATTTCTTCAGTCGTTCTATTGCATAGGCTTCACCTAAAGGCTGATCGTCAAGCACAGGTAATTGCTCACAAAACGTCTCGAATCGCGCTTCTTCTTTTTCAAAAATCAGCTGACTTTTTACTGTCGTTTTGCTTAAATCCACTTCGATTGGACTTTCCTTCACTTGCTCGATCCATTTTTTATAGTACGGTGTATAGACTTTGTAATAGTTACCATTTCGTGTAATTTCTCTTGCTCCATGCAGATACCCATCCATAAATTCGTGGACTTGGATCTTTTGTTCTTTAAAAAAAGTACGCATTTCTTGATCACGAGTAGCACCATATCCCGTTTCATCAGTATTAAAATAAATATCTGTAATTTCTGGCACAGCCTTCAATAGTTCTTTAAATGAATCTTTAGGATCTCCAAAATGAACATGCAAGTGGCGATGTTGATCGATTTGTTTTTTTAGATACGCTACACTTGAAAAAAAGGCCTGATGATTAGGACTGCCTTCGATAAATTGTTCTGGATTTAATTGAAAAAATAAAATCAATTCCTCTGATTCCTCACAAGCTTTTGCTAGTGCTTTATTATCTGAAATTCGTAAATCTTTACGAAACCACATTACTGAAGTCATCGTCATTTCCTCCCACTTGTTTTTATCTAGTATACGTGATTTAAAAAAATTATGGCATTATTATGCATAGCAAAACAAGCAGAGCAACGGATGGTTTTAACGAAACATCCATTGCTCTGCTTGTTTTCATAGGTTTTTTGGGGAGGTATCAAAAGATACTTATTTTTATTAGATTAAAAAGCAAAAGAAGATATTTTTTTGAATAACGGTTGTCAGTATTCGATTCCTTTAAAATCACTAATAAAAAAACAATAATATATATAAGGTTATTTATAAAAATATTGTTTCAATAACTTTTGATAATTTAATTCTATCAAAAAATAACAAATTTTAAAGTTCATTTTTTTTTATATCTTGCATATTTTTCGGACTAAAATAAAGAACACATCCTATTTTAAACGGATGTGTTCTTTAAGAGATTGCAAATGACGTTCTTGGTTGAACAAGCGAGATTTGACAATCCTTTTGTTTTTGATGTGTTTGATGTTTTACTTGTACTTGATAGACTTCGATCGCTTTTTGTTTCTTCGATTTGATGCCAACAAATACTTCGACATCTTCATGATAGACTAACTTTGCTCGATAGATATCTGCTTTTAAATAGTTGAATTCTACAATCCCTAGAGCGTTTGTCGTCCGAATCATTCGGCGTCCATTTTCCATCAATGGTTGACTACCTTTTTTGGGATATAGCAACACTTGCTCATGTGCCAGCGGTTGATTTTCTTGATTAGTTACAAGTAAACGAATCGTGATCATTCTTGTCGTTTGACGTGCACGGTAGATCATATAGCCCATCGTGGCAAATATAGTTAGAGTAACTGTGACAAAGGCACTTAAAATCAAGATTCGTTGCAAATTCATTCCTTGATTTCCTTTTGCAACTTCTTTGGCAATCACCGGTGTATACGGTACGCGATGGCCTGTAATCAATAAACGATGACTATTGATCATATAAGGCGTACATGTAACTAACGTGACCAAATCGCGATGTGGTTGGATCGCAAGCGCTGAGATATCATTCGGTTTTACGACTTGGATATTATCAACTTCGTAAGCTAAATTATCATTTAATACATTGATAACAAAAGTATCGCCCAGTTTGATTTTGTCTAGATCTGTAAATAGTTTTCGTTGAGCTAGTCCTCTATGTCCTGCAATCACGGCATGCGTATCTTCACCGCCAGTCGGCATCGAATAATCATCTAATACTGTTGCACCGTCTTGTAGCAAGAAGTCATTGGTCGTATCAAATAAAGGAATCGTAACTTTGATCTTAGGAATACTAATCGATCCAATCAAATGTTCTTTCCGCATTGCATTTGAGGTGATCTCATTTTCTGAAATATCAGTAAATGGATCTGAATTTGCTACTAAACCATTTTTAGCGATTTCCTTATTCTTTTCTTCCATTTTTTTCTTTTGTGCCGCGACGGTTTCAGCATTACGCTCCGTCATTTCTTGTTCAAATTTCGTAATCCGATATTGGTCGATATAGCCATTTACCGCATCAATATAAAAAGGGTAACACATAATCAGCAATCCAATCAAAAGTAACCCTAGTACCATCAATCGACTAAACAATTGATTTTTCGGCCCAGAACTTCTATTTGTACGCTTCATATATATTACCCCCATTTTATTTATTGCAAGTGATTAAAATTTCACTTCATTTTTTCTAGATCTTACAAACCAGAAACCTGCTGCTGCTACAACAAGCGCCCCTACTGCTAAGTAAGCATAAATTCCATTACCACCAGTACCTGGCAAGAATCCTTCATGATTATTGATGATCGTGATTTCTAAGTCATCACCTGCTTGACCATAACTACCTGCATTGATCGTAAAATCAGTTTTTTCTTTTACAATCACATAACCTTCTGGTGCTTTGGTTTCAATCAAGGCATAAGCATCTTCTTCAGCATACAATAATCCTTTTACTTCAAAGTTTCCGTTTTCGCCAGATTTGATAATGCTTGCTTTAGATTGGTCATCGACATAACGTACACCTTGAGCAGTTGCTGGATTGTAAATTTCTTGTGCAGCTCCTGTTCCTAATCCATTGACTTTATCAGCTGGTCCTTCTGTGTATTGAACATATTGTCCTGCTTTACCGACGATTTGACCTTGGTTGTTTTTAATATCGTTATTCAATTGAATGATGAATTCTGCTCCAGCTAAACCATTTTCTGAACTACCGTCGATTTTTTTGAAATGGCGTCCACCAACGATTAATTTAGGTGCTTTTGATTCATCTTTGTGGCTATCATTTTCAGTTGATTTTTTGAATTCGTATGTTGCTCCATTTTGCATATACACATCTGGAACTGCAAATTCATTGATCGTGATCGTGTAGTATACGCGCAATGTTTGACCTGCATATGGCTCGAGTGCAGCTGCAGTTGCTTTTGAAGTTGCATCGTCTACGTTATTGTTTAAATTAAAAGCAATTGTAAATCCTGATGGATCAGTTTGAGTCGTTTTACCATCCACTGTAACTGGACCTGTAACATTTGTTAATGTATAGTGATCTTTTAATTCACCAGTGATCTCTTTATTGTTTTCACTTGGTACAGTGAAACTGTCAATTTGATTAAATGTTGTACCGACTACGTTCATTTTATCGCTGATCGTTAATTTGTCGTATAAAGTTCTAGTACCATTTTCAAATGGAACACTTTCCCCAATACCATTTGGTACGGTAAAATCGACATAATATTGAATTTTATCGCCGACAGTTTGTGCATATCCTGTATCCTCTTTAACCGTATATCCACCTTTTTGACCAACAGCTAAACCATTTTCAGTTGTTTCTTTTTCATGCCCTACCATTTGTTTATCAAATTCATTTTTAATTACATTTTTAGGATAAAGTTGAATATCTGTTAACAGTTTTCCACCATTTTCTACAGGCAAAACAACTAACATCGGTGCAGCTTCTTGAGAAACGTTAGCTGGTTTAGCTGTTTCAAAAAACATATATGCTTGATAGATTCCGTTAGATTTTGCTGTTAAGTCTGTAAATTTTGCTTGACCATTAGCATCTGTAACTTCAGTCCCAACTTTCCCTGAACTAGGTAATTCTGTATTACTGTAAGTGCTCATTAGTTTGTTTTTGGCTGCTTCAGCTGCTTTTTCTGCTGCTTCTTTTTGATCGATCGTCGTGTCAAAGGCAGCTTTATATGCTGCAGTGTAGTCTTCAGTGACATTATAGGCTTTAAACGTCACACCTGGTAACGGTTTCGCATTTTTAAATTCGTCCATTTCCAATCCTGTATTTGGATACTCTGTAGGTGGAATGATATTCCCTTTGTCATCTCTTACTTCATCATATGCTTTTTTATTTAGCGTAATATTTACAGTATTTTTATCTTCTTCAGCTGCTTTGACCTGATGGCTTCCTGCTGTGATCACACCAGCCATGACTGGTAATAACAACATCATGCTCATCCATAGATTGCGTTTTTTCTTTTTCATTTTCTCTCTCCTTTAGTTTGTTTTTTTCTGGCTATAATCAAAATCCCCGCCAGTAAGATAATCCCTGCACCGATCCACGAAGCCTTGGTTTTCAGCTCGTTGGTACTTGGAAATTTCCCAAACGGTGTCGACTCAGTTGAAGTCGTTTCAGTTGGGGTGTACGGTTCTTCTGGTACACTTGGCTCTGTCGGTGTATATGGTTCTTCTGGTACACTCGGTTCTGTTGGAGTGGTTGGCTTTTCTGATACTTTTCCATCAATATATTTGGGATACACATCGATAGTAGTTAATACTTCGTTAGTTTCGACTGAACGAACTGGCAAAATAATCACTGAAGGCAATACTTTTTTCGACTGGATTTGACTCATTTCACGAACAAGATACACAGCATATTCACCATTTTGTTTCATAGGAACGACAAATTCACATTCGCCTTCACTATTGGTTGTTGCCGTTTTTAATGGTGCAGGTAATCCTTCATCACTGTGTAACGTTTTATCTGACCATGTTTCACTAAATTTTTTCTCATCGAAGTCTGAAGCTTGTTTTGCTTCCAAATAAATTGAAGTGATATCGTATAACCCAACTAATCTACCACCCATCGTCGTCTGCTCACTGTCACTTTCATCTTCATGAATGATCATCGTAACATTCGCAATCGCTGTTTCAGCATCTACTGAACGAGTAAACAACATCAGTAAGAAACCACTTAAAACAGAAACCATTAGTACTCCGCTAACTAATTTCTTCATTGTCCATCTCCTCTTTCATGATGACCCCCCTTTTTTCTGAAACTCATGAATATTCATCGTACGTTTTTCTCATCTATTCATCCTGCTCCCCCTCGCATTCACTATTCCCTACTAGCTAATTGTCAGTAGATGATTTTTATTTAACTCAAGTATAGCGTGTGCATCCAAAATCATTAATCGATTATCCAAACATTTTTGTACGACAATCTAACAAAAATGAAAGTTAAAATATAGTTATTTTTTTACATTAAAAATAAAAAAAAAGCTTATATTAATAATTTATTCACATATTATTTTAGTTATACAAATAAAAACCATCTATTACAATTAAAATGATAACATCATAACAGATGTTACATGAAATAACTTTTATTATTTATGTTTTTTTATCCTTTTTTTAACAAATAAATTATTAAATTCACAATTTTTATTTCGTTATTAAATTCATTTTTTATATTTAAGTAAAATAACGAAACATAAAAAAATATTACAACTGAAATGCAATACTATTCATCACATGGAAAATATGGTATCCTTTATCTAGTTTCAAAAACTAGATAAAACGATTTTTAAAACTCAATATAAGGAGCGCACTCATGGATACACTCCAACAAGAATTACGCGAATGGGCACAAGAATTGACTTGCTTTCATTTGCCACGCTGGCAAGAATTGCCCGATTTAGAACTTTATATGGATCAAGTGATCACGCTTGTTGACCAATATTTATCCCCTGTCATTCAAAGTGAAAAGCACTCATTATTGACAGCAGCAATGGTCAATAATTATGTCAAAAAGAAGATCATTCCAGCACCAATCAAAAAAAAATATAATCGTAAGCACTTGGCTTTTTTAATCGCCATTACCTCACTTAAACAAGTCTTAGTACTTGAAGAGATTCGAACGGGAATTTTATTCCAAGCGAAACAAATCGGTATCAGACAAGCCTATGATTTGTTTTGTGTAACTCAAGAACAAGCCATCCAATTGATCGGCAAACAAATTCAAGGTGATTTTTCAACACCAATCGCCAACGTTCCCTTAGAACTGATTGCTGTAACTGCAGCCGCTAAAAGTTTTTCGGGCAAATTATTAGCTGAAAAAATGGTTCAGCTTGAAAAAGATTATCTAGAAAAGGTGGAAGCAAAGTGAATCAAGAAAAAATTGCTGTTTTAGTCGATTCTGGAACAGATGTCCCAATAGAAATTACCTCTAAGGCTGGAGTCTATACGATCCCCCTACAAATTATCTATAAAAATCACGTCTACAAGGATAAAGTCGATATTTCACCAGAAGAAGTTTATCAAAGACTAACGACTGAAATCCCCAGTACCTCTCTACCCGATGGTGCTGAAATCTTATCTGTTTTAGAAAAAATCAAAGCAGACGGCTACGAAAAAATCATTGCAGTAACGATCTCAAGTGGATTAAGCGGAACGTATAATGTATTACGGTTGCTCGCAGATGAAACGAGTCTTGAAATGAACGTATTAGATACTAAAAATATCGGTATCGGTGCCGGTTTACAAGCAATCCACGCTTATGAATTGATCCAAAGTGGGCTTGCATTCCAAGAAATCATGCAGATACTCAAACGAGAAGTTCAAAAAACAATCTTATATTTTAATGTCGCAACATTAGAATTTCTACAAAAAGGTGGCCGAATCGGTTTAGTCTCTTCGATCGTCGGGACAGCGTTACGCTTAAATCCGACGATTTCTTGTAATGAAGAAGGAATCTATTATACTGTAGCCAAAACTCGTGGTCGCAAAAAAAGTTTAGAGAACTTGATCAAATTACTCAAAAAAGATATCGGTGATCATACAAAGTATCGAATTGCTGTAGCGCATGGAGATGCATTGGAAGAAGGTGAATGGGTACGTTCTTTAGTCAAAGAAACGTTCCCGGATGCAACAGAAGTACTATTTGGTACGATCTCGCCAGCCTTGGTCGTCCATACTGGTCCAGGACTAGTCGGATTAGGTGTGCAAATTTTAGATTAAAAAAGAGGGATGACAGACTTCTGTCATCCCTCTTTTGCTTTTATTTTAATGAACTTAAATAGGTTGTAATCGATGACGCTTCACTTTGAATGGTGCTTTGATCTACTAGATCACTGGCATCTTTTTCAAGTAATGCTTGATCATCGCTGACGATTTTCGCTGCATCGCCACTTGTCACAAGTGAAGCGATCAACTCCGTTTTCTTCTCAGCAATCAAAGCAGCAAATGTACTATTGGCCTCAAATTTTTCTGTCAGTGGATTTTCTTTATTCATACCACCGCCACCACCTGGGTTTTGACCGGCCGTTTGATCACCAGTTTGATTTTGATCTGTTGCTTGATCTGGCGGAGTTTGACCCATCTGTCCATCTTGGCCAGTTGGCGGGGTTGGTCGGTTCGTATCATCACCCGTACCATCCATTTGCCCCATTTGGCCACCGCCGCCAGGTCCATTTTGCCCCATACCACCAAAGGATAGGTTCTGATCCCAAGCGATGATTTGGAATTTCTTCGTATCTTTGTCATAGACCCAATACGCATTATTTCCCGGACCGTCGATATCATCGTCGTTGCCAACGATTTCTTGCATCGCAAGATATGTAGCAAACTCATCGACATCAAGGTAATCCGATAATTTATTCGCAAAATCTTCATCACTTGCTTCATTGATAAATTTCAAGAAATCAATCATCGGTGTCATGTCATCATCACCATATTTTTGATCAAAGACATCTGTATAAGAACTTGCATCATCGCCACGATAAGAATAATCCCCATCGGCATCTGCTTTGTATACTAATACGTTAGTGCCAAAATGTTCCTCCGTCCATAAATCATCATCTGGTGTATCGATCACTAAACGTAATGTTTGATCTGAACCATTAACTGAAACTTTGGTAAAGGCACTTTGTTCGGTTGGAATATCTGCTGCCGTCAGCATCGATAAGGCCACCGCTTCATTTAAAGATGTTTCGCTATTGTTGCCGCGGATAACAAAATCTGTTCTACCTGAATAACTTTGGCCATCCACATATTTATCTAAACGAATGATCCATGGCAAGTCTTCGGCATTGGTTTCTGTGCTATCGGTACTACTGTCTGTTGTACTATCTGTGGTTACCTCACCATTCTTCACACCTTGACCACTAGATAATGCATTTCGTAAGGTTGAATTTCCTTTTAATTTCAACCCGACGTTCTCAAATTTTTGACCATCGATCGTTACGGTCGCTGAGATCCATTTCTTCTTATTGTCTTCTTTATAAGCAGTCAACATCGCTTGATAATCCTCGTCATTAAATTCGATTTCAATCGTATGAACAGTATCATCTGTAAAGAACGTATTTTCCGTACTCGTTGAATCACTACTTGTTGTCGAGACATTTGTTGTATCTGATTTGGTTGTTGTCGATGAACTTGTTGTACCTTGTACGCTGCATCCTGCTAAAAGCATGGTAAGCATGGCTGCCGAAACAAGGTAGGTTTTCATTTTTTTCATAAAATCCCTCCTGTATTGTTAACCTATACTGACTATAGTGTATCGGACTTAAATGAACCTTAAAAAAAGAGTTCCTTTATTAAGGAACTCTTTTTCTATTAATTATATTTTTTTTTTGATACCAAGAAAAGCTAACAAAACCTAGACTGATCAATACCACACTAGCTCCGACGATGATCAACAGTTGCTTAGTCATTCCTGCTCCAGTTTCCGGAAGCACACCTTCAGGTTGATAGGTGTTCAACATATTCGCAGTAATTTTCCCATTTTTCATCACAGCCTGTTCTGCAGCAAAAGTATAGCCATTAGGAATTTCTTTTTCTTTCACAGTATAACTATATTTTTGATTTGTTTTTTGATCATACATCGGCAAGTCAGTAAAGGTATAGGTCCAGTTTCCGTTTTGATCAGGTTTTACTGTTTGTTCTTTGATTACTTTCTCATTTTGAAGTAATTGGACAACGATTTCTTTAGGGCGCGTACCATACTGATTATTGCCATCCTCCCATTTTTTCTCGCCTTCCACTTCGGTATGAGCATAATTTGAAATTACCTGTGAGTCACTTGAAACAACAGAATCATAACCTGGGACAGCATCTTCTTTGATACTGTATTCATACTCTTTACCAGTCTCATCGTATTTAGGCAGATTCGTAAATTCATATTTCCAGTTATTGTTTGCAGTTGCCACTTGTACTTGTTTTGTATCGATTGGTTCATCGCTGCTCTCTTTTAATTTACGATAAAGATGAACCGTTATCTGATCTGGGCGCTTCACTCCATCTGTATATCCATTATCGTCAAACCATTTTTTCTCACCTTTTAACGCAGTCAACTGAATGTTTGTGATCGTCGTTCCATCTACGTGACTTTCATATCCTGGAACTGTAATTTCTTTCACACTATATTCATAAGCTTTTCCGGATTCATCATACTTCACTAAATCAGTAAATTCGTATTTCCAGTTATTTGCTGCCGTAACGACTTGTGTTTGGCCTGTTTCTTGACCATTTTGTAGTAGGCTTACGGTAATCTGATTTGGACGATTTTTGCCATCATCCAACCATTTTTTCTCACCTGAAATACTTGTTTTTTCTACAGGTTTCATATTCAAAATAATTTCTTTTTCCAATTTCAATGCTTCTGGCATAGTAAAGATCGCTTTATATTGATTTGGATTCGAGTCACTGATCAACCCTGTTTTCCCATTATCACTATTCCAAAAGTCAGCTGTGTTTTTCTTAAATCCAATCACGACTTGTTTACCGTCAAAATCTTTGATTGGTGTCACCTTGACAGTAGTAAATGAGCCATTGACTTTCGAATTATTGATTGTTTCGATTTTTACAAGATCTAAATTTTTCGAAACAGATGTTGTCCCGGTCGTTGTATCGATCGTATGTAAAAACAATTGTTGTCCAGCGGGCACATTAATCGTATAAGTTTTATTTTGTTCTACTGTATACTCATCCACTGGAACTTTTTTATTATTTTTATTGATGACAGTTGAACTTGTAGGTGTTTCGTTCTCGAATTTCAGATAACTTAAATCTTTAAAACTTTTTTTCAAAGCTTCGATATCTTTTTTAGCTTGTGTATATTTTGCACTCCAAGCCCAGTTAAAATTCGAATACCCCCCACTAAATCCACTTCCATTTAGATTATATTGTGGTGTAAAATCACTATCATAAATGACTAATCGTTGATAGATATTCACATTATTGGAAGCTGCAATCTGCCAAACCATTGTTTGCATGCGAAACATGTATAAACGTGCCATATCAACAGTCGACGAACTCATCGTACGGTTATTAAATAATTTAGGTACTGTATACTGTGCTTTATCAGATAAATGATTCATACCCGCATTTTCTGCTAAAGTGGCCCCCATATGCATCGTATAGACTACGTCTTCTGCGGCATCTTTTCCAATATATTTTGCTAAATCTGAATCCCATTGGCCAGCCCCTGTAATTTTTGGGTGAAAAATATCGACACACATCGCTAACTGATTCGGCAAGTACTGTCCCCAACTATTTAGTCCCCAAAAGTAATATGGGTATCCGGAACTTTCAATTCCACTACTATAGTAAGGATTGCGATTGCTAACAGCAGATGTATTGACTAGTACTCGAAAATACTCGGCCATCGTACTAGTATCTGCCGTCCAATTCTTAGATATCAAGGCACGGCTTCGACGTAGATCTGTGATTTCTTGAGCTTGTTGTAATTCAAAAAATCCTGGATTGGCCTCTTTTATATCAATCATCTGATGTAGATTGTTCCCAAAATCAAGATTAACTTCGCCAGTCGGTGTGCCATCTTTTAACGCAGCTAGCAATTGGATTTTAAGAGATTGTCCAGCTTTCAACAAACTGGTATCACTTAAATTTAGTACAACATATTGTTGCCCCATTTGGATCCGTTCTTGTGTACCAAATAATTGGTCCTGTGCATTACGAAATTCTAGTTCACTTGTTGCAAATAATTCTAATTGGGTTGGTAAATTGTAACCATATTCTCCATTCACAATAGCTTCTTGTTTTAGTTTAAAAGTTAGTGTCACAACTAACGGCATTCCAACTGAAACATCTTCTAAATTTTGTTCTCCACCTTTGACTACCTCAACTTGTTCCAACGTAGCAATCGAATCTAGCGACTGTACATCGGCTTTTGCTGTCTGACTTAACCCCACTAAACTGAACATCACACCTAAAAATAAAACTAGAAATACGTTTTTTTTGATATTCATTTTTGTAATCCCCTTTGTATATAACGTTATTTTATTCGTCATCTTCTCTTCAATTATCAGTATAAATTATATTTATTGTTAGTCACGAACATTCCTTTGTAATTTTACGAACACTTTTGTAAGGTGTTATAAATATAGAAAATGACCACCTATGATAAGGCAGTCACCTTGTATTAGTTATCAAAATATTTTTTAGATTGATATACTGCATAAGATGTAGCAAGTAAACTCATAGCTGTAATGCCTGAACCGGCGATGATTAGTCTTCTTTTTAACTTACCTTTCCCGGTTTCTGGCAATACGCCAGTTGGTCGATAAGTATTCGTTAGATCGATCGTGGTTTTGCCATTTTTAATAACTGCTTCGGAAACCGATAAAAGATATTGTTCGGGAATTTCTTTTTCGGTGACGGTGTACGTATAGATTTGATTGGTTTCTTTATTGTACATTGGTAAGTTGGTAAAAGCATAATTCCATTTTCCATGTTTATCTGCGGTAATTTGTTTTTCTTGATAGGGTTGACCGTCTTGTAATAATTCGACAATGATCGAATTTGGCCGTGAATTGAGTTGATTATCGCCATCATCCCAGATTTTTTCACCATTAACTTCAGTATAGGCATAGTTTGAAATCGTTTGATAGTCATTTGAAATCACAGACTCATACCCAGGGACAGTTTCTTCTTCAATGGAGTATTCGTATAACGTTCCGCTACTATTGTATTTTGGCAATTCGGTAAAGTTGTATCGCCAATTAGTGGATTCTGAAACAGATTGGCTGTCTACTTTTGTTTTACCAAAAATACTGCCTTTCGTTTTACGATAAAGATTCACCGTGATTTTTTGAGGACGATTGCTTCCATCCCCATCAAACCATTTCTTTTCACCTGTTAAATTAATTAATTGGGTATTTGTAATGTTATTTCCCGAAACACTGGTTTCATATCCATCTACTGGAATCTCCGTTACGGTATAGCTATATAATTTTCCATTTTCATCATACATCGGCAAATTCGTAAACGTGTAACTCCATTTTCCTAAGCGATCTGGTTTTACTGTCTTCCGATCATATTCTTGTTTATTTTGTAATAAGATCACAGTGATTTCACTGGGGCGTGTTTTGTCGCTATTGTTGCCATCGATCCATGTTTTTTGACCGGAGATGCTTGTTAATTTCGTATTGATAATCGTTGTATCTTTGATCGTGGTTTCATACCCTGAAACAGCATCTTCTTCTACTGTATAGTCATACTTCACTCCAGAAATATCAAACACCGGTAGATTATTAAATGAATACTTCCAGTTGGTTTGTGCGGTTACCGTTTGCTTATCGATTCGTTTCCCATTTTGCAACAAATGAACTGTAATCGACTTTGGTCTATTCGTACTATTGTCGTCATACCAGATCTTTTCGCCTTCGATATCTGTCACTTTCGTATTGGTAATCGTTGTACCATCAATACTCATTTCATATCCTGGAACAGCTTCTTCTTTGACCGTATAGGTATATGCATTCCCATTTTTATCGTATTTTGGTAATTTCGTAAAGCGATACTGCCAATTATTTTGCATTGTAGCTTCCGTTTGATCAAATTCGATTCCGTTTTGAAGTAAAGCAACTGTGATCGCTAGCGGTCGTGCTTTATCCTCACCGTCAACCCAAATCTTTTCACCTTCAAGTTCCGTTTTTTCGCCTGTATCCTCTTCTTTTTCAAAAGGGACTTTAGTCGTTGGACGGTATTTAGTCGGTAAAGTATAAACAGCTTTATATTGTTTATTCCCTTCTGAAATCCCACTAAAGCCAACGTCACCTTTCCAAGAGTCTTTTGGTAATTTATAAAAAACCAAATTTACATTCTGATCAGCCGGTAATGGCTTATTCAGTTGCAGTTTTAATTCCGTAAACGGTACATTTTTTTCAGGTAAATCGCTTTGCACTAAATACTCAAGGTTTTCTGACTGCTCATAATCCAAATAAACTTCAAAATCATCTTGTTCTTTAGGTAAAGTTAACGTGATCACTCGATCAGTTGAGAGTTCTTGGTTTTGCAAACTATCGATAAATGACCAATCATTAAAATAGACCCGCATTTGTTCTAACTCGTTGATGTACTTTGTTAGATCAACACTTGAAAAAGCTGTCCCTGGTTTACGCATCACTGGATTGATATCACTTATCGGCAAAGTCTGCAAACGATAGTCTGGATTCAAATTCCCTAGAGCAGCAACTTGCCACGCGATCAATTGTGCCGTAAACATATAGGCCCGTTGATTGTAGCCTTTTTCGGTCAACATATCGCCAAAAATAATTGGTTTTTGATAACTGGCACTTTTCAAGATTTGCATCCCGTTTTGTTCTGCACGAATCGCGCCCATATGAATAATATCTACAATATGTTTTGCAGATTCTGGATCAACATACTCTTCAATATCTGATTTGTATCCGTTGCCCTCTACTAAGGAATGAAAAATGTCGATGCAAATGGCAATCTCATTTGGATAATACACTCCGTTTTGTGCACTTTTCCCAAAAAAGATATAGGGTACACCACGTTCTGGGATACGCCCTTGATAATTAGGATTTTTCGCCTTAATCGTATCCCCTTTTAAGCGGGCTTCAAAATATGTCCCCATCAACGTATAATCGTCTTCAAAATAAGGCGCTGCTCGTTCTTCTAGAGCATAATTTAACACGTCCGTTTTCCATCCAAAAAAACCTGAAGTCGCAGCTTCCACTGTTAAATCTTGGATCATTTGATCCCCAAAAGTCAACGTACGATTGTTGATGAATTGCTGCTCTTTCACTCTTACGAAAAAAGATACATGCAATTTTTGCTTTTCTAAGTAATTGGGTAAAACCAGGTGCAACACAACCAGCTCATCACCAGAATAAGATTTTTCCATTTTTCCTACGATTTGATTGTATTCGTTATACACCATCGTGTTTTCGTTTACCATTGCAGCTAATTCAGAAGGCAATTGATACATCACCGTTTGATCTGATGCAAAAAACGTCTTTTCTGGTAGATCAAAACTTACTGTTGCTTGAATCGGTGTACCAACGATTGCTTTTTTAACAGTATTTCCTTCCATATCCGTAAATCCAACTTGTGATACATAATCGTTTAATAAAAATTCTTTTGCATGAACAGTCGTTGTCACAAAAGAAGTGATTATACTGAAAGTTAGTACTATTATGTATAGATGTAACGATTGATGCTTATGTATGCTCCCCATTTTCATTTCCTCCTCATTTAAACGCTCTATCGACATATTTAACTTAGCATTTACTTATATGTTGTTCAACTTAAATATAACACCTTTAAATAATTATTATAGTTATTTTTAATATTAAAAAAGTTTTATTTTAAAATAAAAATTCTATTTAAATATGTTATTTTATACCATAATAAATATCAACCCAACCTGTATGTTTCATTAAAGCCTTTTAACTTAATTTGTAACAAAAAAAAGAAGTTCTATGCTAAAAAACGCATAGAACTTCTTTTTTATATAGTGATTCCTTAGCTTTAACAAAATGATTTAGATGTACAAATGCCTAAGCAAAAATTCCCAAATTTTACTCGGTTGCGGTTTGTTGAACTTGAGACAACAGATAACGTGAAATTGGGCCTACGATCAATAATTGATAAGGTAACGCGACAATAAAGTTTAATCCCCAAGTTTGAGCATAGACAGTTCCAAACTCAGAAAATTGCCCATTGATCAAGATTCCAAAGGCAGACATAAACGTTACCATTCCAATGATCATGAGTGTCGAAATGGTCAAGATCAAGAAAATCGGTTTTTCTTTAGGAATCGGTAACGAAAATGCAATTTTTTTCGCAATCACGCCGACGATAAATACATCTAAAACAAACGCGAAGATAAATGCTGGAATCAATCCGATCGCAAAACTCTCAAGTGTTAAGGCTTGATGTAATGAAAGATTGTAAATACTCATTCCAATCACCATCAATCCGCACATCATCGTTGTAAAAAATAGTCCTTCTTTTTTGTTGGTTGGCATATCATTTCCCCCTATATTTATGAATAGGATTTAGTCTAGCACAAAATTCCAACCGTTCGTAAGTGAGAATTTTCTCATTTACGGAATAAATTTATAGCCTGCTCCCCAAACCGTTTGAATGTGTTTGGGTTGTGCAGGATCGCGTTCGATTTTTTCACGTAATCGATTGATATGAACAACTACCGTCCGTAAATCACCAAAAGATTCTCCACCCCAAATACGATCATACAATTGTTCTTTACTTAATACTTGGTCGACATGTTCCATCATGAATAATAATAATTCAAATTCCTTACGTTTTAACGTCACTTCCTGATCAGCTACCCACAATCGATACGCTTGTGGTTGAATTCGTATCGGACCTACGACTAATTCATTTTGGATCGGTACGGCATTAAATTGTTGCTTGAGTCGATCGTAAGTTGCTAAATTGGATTTGACGCGTGCAACTAATTCTGTAGGTGAGAACGGCTTACAAATATAATCATCTGCCCCAATACCTAGTCCGCGTAAACGATCGATCTCATCTGTTTTGGCCGTAACAAACAAAATTGGAATCATTAAACGTGAACGCAACGTCTTCATGATCGTTAATCCATCGATTTTGGGAATCATGATGTCTAAAATAATCAAATCAAACGATTGCTTCGTCGCATAGTTCAAGCCTGTTTCTCCATCTAATGCAACTGTCACTTGATACCCATTGATTTCCAAAAAATCTTTTTCAATCATCGCGATCGCTTCGTCATCTTCAATAATTAAAATTTGTTCCATCGAATCCCTCCTCCTTATCTTGTGGAAATAAAATCTGAATCCCTAATCCACCTACTCCTGTGAGATAAGCTGAGACTGTTCCATTGGCGGACTCAACGATTTTTTTCACCATCGCTAAACCGATCCCACTACCTTTACCAGGATTAGTTCGTGCTTGATCACCACGATAAAATATATCAAATAGATACGGTAATTGTGTCGGCTCGACTCCCTGTCCATTGTCTTCGATCCGAATTAAAAGCTGATCATATTCGACCTTAGTTTGACAATGAATCACAACAGGCGACACACGTGCATATTTTAGACTATTTTCAAAGAGATTCAGCCAAATATTACGCAAATGTTGTGGATCGATCCATACTTTGGTAGTTGGTGCTGCTAGATCGAGTTTTACTATAAGTTCTTTTGTTTGAAATTCTAATTCATGTTCGACAATATACGCACGTAAAGCATCGTCGACGATGACTTGATCATAATGAATTGTTTCCTCACCGATATCTAATTTAGAAAATAGAAACAACTGATCAACCAAGCGGTTCAACTCATTCGTTTTTTGTGTAATGATTTGTAAGTAACGTGCATATTGTTCTGGAGTTTGAGCAATCCCTTGTTCCAATCCTTCGACGTATGCTTTGATCGAAGTCAAAGGTGTCTTAATATCATGAGACATTCCAGCAATCAGCGCTTTACGATTTTCTAGTAATTGCTGTTGTTGCTCCACCATAATCTCTAAACGTGAGGCCATTTGGTTAAAATTATCGATGGCTTCTTGAAACTCATCTTTGGTTTGGTAATCGATGCGGTAATCCAACTCACCTTGGCTAATCGTATCGACCCCTTTGATCAATACAGACAATCCTTTTTTTATCGGTTGATAGAGGATACGCGCAAACACCATCATAGCAATCACTGTTAACAATAGCGCGACCAATAAAGAAATCCAAATCAGTTTTTGCAATAGCTCTTTGTGTTCAAACAGTTGTTTTTCAATCATTGCATGATACGCATTATTGACTACGATCACGGTCCCTTTTTGGAAAGGAATCTTTTCGATCAAACGTTGATCAAAAGAGACTTGCTTTAACATCGGTTGAGCCAAAACTTGTTCAACGACCGAATCAACTTCTTGTTCACTTTTCCAAACCAATTGATTTTGGTCATCAAAATAAAACACTTCGACTTGCTTAGAGCCTTTTTTTTCATACATTTCTTGTAACTGTTGGGTCAGATCTGTGGTCTTTTTTTGTTTCCCTATTTCTTCGATCGACTCGGTTAATTTAAAATAAGTCGCATTTTCGCGCCAATGTTGATAGAACTCTTGACCAAAATGACGATTGACTGTAAAAAAAATCAAATAGCCTGATGCCAAGACAAATACAATCGGCAATATGATCATGATGACATTTGAGAGATACAGACGTTGTTTCAATTTCATAAGCTTGCTCCTACTTATTCTTAAGAGTTTGTTGATACTTTGTTGATATTTTTCCATCAATTTTGTGATGAATCTTGGATATACTAAATTTATCATATTTATAGGAGGAATCAACATGAAACATTTACCTACTAAAATCATGCTCCTCACACTAACAGGAGCATCTATTCTAGCCGATACGTATTTTACCTTAATCAAAAAGGATACCGATACGCAAGCTGCCACAACTCAAACAGTTGCAAACGTTACACAAGCGGCTACAAATCAAAGTACTACGAGTCAAAAAACGACTACTAGTCAAGATACATCCCAAACTCAAACAGAACAAGAAACTGCTGAAAATACACAAACGACTACAGCTTCTAGTTCTGGGTATCAAGATGGGACATATACTGGTAGCGCGACAAGTACACGATGGGGCGATGTACAAGTACACGATGGGGCGATGTACAAGTACAAATCACGATTGCAAATGGTCAATTGACTAATGTCGATGTATTGTCTTATCCCACTCGTGATCGCAAATCACAATCAATCAACCAACAAGTTCTCCCTACGTATAAACAAGAAGCAATCGATGCCCAATCAAGTTCGATCCAATTGGTTTCTGGTGCTACAGAAACCTATAACGGATTTACCGGTTCACTGCAAGATGCATTAAATCAAGCATTAAGCTAAAGGAGGGATTTGTATGGAACCTTGCTATGACATTACTGTTTTATCTCACATGACGATCCCATTTACGATTCACTTGGTGACTACAAAGCCTCTGGATCCATATTTAAAAAAAGAAACAATCGATCAAATCGATCAATTTTTAGCCCGTATCAATCGTGACTATTCACCATTTTTAGAAAGTAGTTTCGTTCGTCAACATCCACAAATGGGACAAGTCGTGCCTACATTTTTGCTTCAAAACCAGGAATATCAAGCAATCTTTGCACAATGTTTATTGATGCAAGAAAAAAGCGCAGGTATTTTTGATCCTTTTTATAGCGGAACATACGATCCAACTGGTTTAGTCAAAGGTTGGGCGATCGAGGAAGCATTTTTTCGTTACTTACAACCATTACTAGATACCAATCAATTAATCGCAGCTTCTATTAATGGCGGTGGTGATATGCAAGTAGGCGCAAAAGAACAGGTCGATTTTTCTTGGAAGATCGGGATCGAACACCCCACGAAAACTGGAATCATCGCAACCTATACTTTAAAAAATGGAGCGATTGCTACTTCTGGTAACACAAAACGCGGGCAGCATGTTGCCAGCGGTCGTGATTTAAGACAACAAGTTACTGTTTTGGCTCCTTATCTTTCTTTAGCAGATTGTTGGGCCACTGTAGGTCTCGCCACGGATGATCAACATTTTCAAACCTTTATCAAACAAGAAAAATTGACTGGAATCGTTTATCTAAACGAACATCACACCTATCAATTCCAACAAGGAGGGATCACTTATGATACACAGTCATCGCTTTCGTGTGAATAGTTTATGGCTTTTAATCTTATTTACTTTGCCGTTACCGCTATTATTTGCGATTTATCAAGAACTGCCTAGTCTATATCAAGGAGAAAAACTCGGGATCAACGCTGGTTTGATCGCCTATACATGGATGCTTGCTGTGATCTACTTAGCCACAAAGCCAAAATGGTTAGATAAACGTATCGGTCTACCAGACATGTATCTGGTCCATGGGATGTTATCGATTTTCGCTTTGCTCTTAGCTTGGTTACACAAATATCTATCTCCATCAGCTGGATGGATCAAAACAAGTGGCGATTTTTCGTTGTATGTGTTTACCGGTTTAATTGTATATTCACTCTTTTTTTTAGGCGGTTGGTTTACTAGTCGCGTGAAAATTGCAGCGTTTATCAAAAAAAGTTTAGAAAAAATATTTAAACATGAAGTTTCCGTTTGGTTACATCGACTCAATATCGTCGCAACGTTAGTCGTTTATGTCCATGTGTGGTTGATTGACTATTTACGTACACTACCACTATTTTTCTTTTTATTGACACTTTATACAATTTTGACATTTGCAAGTTATGCATGGTATTTACTGATTACCAATCGTTCCCTAATGCCTGGTGTGATCAAAGAGATTTCGTTTGTCGCTCCCACTATTTTAGAAGTCGTGATCAAAGCACCTCGATCATCGTTAAAACAAGTCCAGTCAGGTGATTTTATTTTCTTATCCTTCCCACAGATCCAAGGACTAAAGGAGCCGCACCCATTTTCTGTAGCCAATGACCCACGTCAAGCTGGATCGATCAAATTATTGATTGAAACTGTAGGTGACTACACTCAGCAATTAGCCAACGTCACCTCCAACACACCTGTAACGTTCTCAAAAGGCTATGGTGTCTTACACGATATGATCAAAAAGACACAACCCGCACAAGAAATCGTCTTACTCGGCGGTGGGATCGGTGTTGTTCCTTTCTTTTCTATCTTATCGGAATTTAAAGAAAAAACGATGTACTTCTTTTATTCAATCAAAAAAGAAAAAGAATTTCTAGAAAGCGAACTACTTGAAACATGGGATCAAGCACAAAATCGGACATTATTTCTTCAAAAAGGACGGTTCACAAAAGACCAACTAAAAGAACATGTTCCATTACATGAAGATGCGATTTACTTGATTGCCGGACCGATGGCGATGAATCTGGCTTATGAAGCATTTTTAATCGATCACGGCATCACTAAAGAACAAATCTATTACGAAAGTTTCAGCTGGTAATCAAAAAAGGTTGTGACAGAAGTGGTCAAATTCAAGAAATAAGCCGAATCATAATCGAAATAGGTGAACCTATTATCGACATGATTCGGCTTATTTCCGTAGGGCTACTTTTGGAACACCATTTATTCATTTTTAGTGCTGTGATAGAGTTCTGTCACAGCCTCTTTTCTTCTATTCGCCAACTAGGTGATGGTAAAGATTTTCAGTCAAATTGATCGGTAAATGAGTCGTATTGTCGCCAAATTGTGCACTTAATTCAGCTAATGATACGGTCGTAAAAGTTTGCGAAGCGATCGGTAACAGTTGTAACGTGCGATTTTTGATATCATATCCCACCCAATAAGAAGTCGAATCGCCAACTGTCGGCGTATCTTTTTCAATACCTTTTGGAATAATCACAGAATGAAATGCGGTATATAGAGCATTTAACGCATGTTCATCATTGACCTTATCCATCATTTTCGTCAACATCGTAATTTTGATGAAACGTGATGGACTAGTGTAATCACCTGGCAATCCTAGTAGTCCTGAACCGCTCTCGATATCTTTGATCACAAGCTCACCGACTTGCGATTGAGCAATCGTATAATCAGATAGATTGACATAATTTCTAAGATTCGTGACATGCCAATCATATGTCGGACTATTGGTCATCGTTTTTGTTGTTTGGTAATGGATCGTAAATTCACCATTTTCGACTGGTTCTAAAACGATGGCATGACCATGTGCATCGGCAAACATCAAGTGAAGTGGTGTCAATCCATTTTCTGGCATTGTACTTTTTTCAATCACTGCTAAACGTGATGCTAATGCGCCAACTTCTTCAACGGTTTGACATTGTGCTAAGAAATAAGAAACGAGTTCATCTAATACCACTGGAAGTTTATCTTTTTTCTTCAAACTTGTTTCATTTGCCCAAGTCGCTTCTTCAAAAAAGAATAATCCTCCCGTCAAACCAACTTCATTAATACCATCCATCATCATATAAGAATTAGGCAATCCCATACCAAAGAAATCATATTTCGCGGTGATCGTTCCAGATAACATGTCTAGTGGGTTGTCTTTTGGCATATAAAGAACTTCTCCACCACTTTCAAAAAAGTCAATCGGAAAATCCATGGTTCTTGCCCAATAAGGATTTTTTTGTAATGATTCAATCATTGCTGCTGTACACATGCTCATTCCTCCTAAACATAACTAAGCTCTACGTCTAGTTTAAGCTATCTAGACTAAATCTCACCATTCATTTGACGATCATTCTTGTAAGGAGATTATTGATTTAGAAATTGTTTAATTGCTTGTTGATTTTGTTGTAGATCAAGTTCTAATACACTACCAGAAGGGGTATCGTCATTGAAATCCCAGCTACCTTCTACAGGCACAGATAATGTATTAATCTCTTTTACCTCTCCTTGAACAAAATCCAACCCGCATTCAACTAAAAAGCTTTGCGGTAGATTTGTTTGAATACTTCCCATCAATTTTCCAACTGCCTTTGGTAATTTCAAAATCGAGGTGACGTCTTTTACCTGATCTGCTAATGCCGTTACGACTTGTTGTTGACGTCTCACACGGCCAAAATCACCTTCTTCATCTTCACGGAAACGAGCATATTGTAACAACGTATTGCCATCCATTTTTTGAACTCCAGGATGAATCTCAACACCGTCTAATTCCATTTCTTTTTCAGCATCGATCGTCACTCCATTCGGAAAAATCTCATTGACACAATCGATAAAACTTTGAAATGTAATCGTCACATAATAAGGTACATCCATCGCAAAATTATCTTTCAGTGTTTCTTGTAATAAAGGATAGCCTCCGTATGAGTAAGCTGCATTAATTTTATCTTCACCATACCCTGGGATATCGACATAAGAATCGCGCATGATCGATACCAATTTTGCATCGTGGGTCTTTTGATTGTACTGTCCGACCATCAATGAATCCGAACGGCCATTCTCATCTAGGGAACGAGCATCAGATCCTACTAATGCGACTTGTAAAATATCAGGGATATCTTTACGTTTGACCACTTTCGGAGCATTCGTTTGTGATCCGGTTACTTCTTTTGCTGCTTGGTACCCCATAAAAAATTCGATTCCAATATATCCTGCGACTATAAATACAACTGCGACAACACCAATAAGTACTCTACGAAAAATTTTCATTCTTTCTTCCTTTCAGATCTTCTCTATGATCAGTTATTCTGTTTTGGTTTCATCCCCAAAATGATCCCTAACCCTAACCCGATTGTCAGCAAAGAAGTCCCGCCTTGACTTAAAAATGGTAATGGGATCCCAGTTAATGGCAAAATCCCAATAGCGGCACCGATATTTTCAAATACTTGGAACAATAAAATAAAGATAAATCCTACACAATAATACAAACTGGCGCGTTGATTAGTTTTTAATCCTGTCATAATCATTTGATAGAACAAGTAAAAATACGTAAACAAGACCACACAACTACCTAAATATCCAAAACGTTCTGCTACGACTGTAAAGACCATATCCGATTCTCTAACTGGCACATAGATCGACTGGGCATCTAGACTTTGACCAAAGACTCCACCTGAACTTGTCGCTAACATACTACGAACCTGTTGATAAGCAATCGTATCTTTGTAAGCAAAGGGATCGATCCACGCACGAACTCGATCTAATTGATATTCTTTAAAATGTAACGTATATAAGATTTCTTGTCCCCATTTTGTAAATACGAACAACAATAATGCACTCGCTGCTAGTGCGACACCTAAAAAGCCAGTCAGTAAAATCCGCCAATCAACACCTGCGATGACAAAAATGGCCATCAATGCCCAAATAAATACGATACTCGTACCAAAATCTCTTTGTAAAAACATCAGTAAAAATGTTGGCAAAGCGAGCAGTAAAATTTTAGCCATATAAATTAAATCTTCTTTTAACGTGTAGCGGACTTTCTCTTGCCTTAAGGTGATCGTCAGTAATACTACAGCCAATACAAACGTGATCTTCACCAACTCTGAAGGTTGCCATGTAATCGGTCCTAAATGTAACCAACGTTTCGTTCCAGTCAACTGATACATCGTAGGATCATAAAAAAACTGCAATAACATCATCGGAATTAATGATAATCCATACAACCAATATGCATACTTGATAAACAAGCGAAATGGAATCAAACTTGAACCAAATAAAATACATAACATTCCAATCGCAAAAATAAGTTGTTTAATGACAATCGATTTCACTGGATTTCCATCTAATACAGCTGCTTGATATTGAACCCAAACACTGATCAGCAGCAATAAAAAAATCGGTAAAAACAATGCATAGTTTATTTTTTCAACATTGCGACGAGCGCTACGCATCTAAACCACCTCGCTTTTGATTCGCTGAAATATTTAAAGCTAATCCAATCGCAAAAGATAAGATCAAATAACTCGTTCCGCCATAGCTAATAAAAGGTAATGGCACACCCGTCATGGGAATAAATCCTAAGATACTCGCTAAATTGATACAGGTTTGCGAAAAAATCAGCAGGCCGATTCCTAATAAAATAAGCGCTGCTTGTTGATTAGCCGTTTTGGTTGCCAGTTGAAACAATCGTAAGCATAAACCAAATAATAATAAGATCACACCTAGCGCTACGATTAATCCTAGCTCTTCTGTTAAAATCGAAAAAATAAAATCTGTTTCAGATTCTGGTAAATATCCTTTTTTGGTAATACTGTTACCAATCCCACGTCCAAATAGTCCTCCGTTATAAAGTGCATAATAAGAATTAGCCATTTGATACCCCGAACCATGTTCATCTAAGAAAGGATTTTTAACCAATGCGATCCGTTCATATGCATGCGCAAAAATCCCAGGTAATAGATCATGACTTCCTAAAAATAAAACGCCACCAGCTACTAGAACCAGACCTAAAGTCGCTCCACCTGCGATCATCGCCCCTTTTTTGAAAGGAAGTAAAGCTGCCCAAAACATCATCCCAGCAATAAACAAAATCATAAATGCTCCAGCAATCTTTGGCTGAAATAAAACAAGAATAGCCATGGTAATGACGATCAGTACTGTTTGAAGTAATTTTTTAGGAATTGAGGTAGCCGAACGAAAGACATAAGCCAAATATAAAATCAAAGCTAAGTTTGCTAGCTCAGCTGGTTGAAACTGAAAGCCAAAAATCGACAACCAGCGTTGTGCCCCGTTGACAGTTACCGCAAATAGACCGACTTTGACCATGATCAACGTTACTAATGATACGATGATCCCAATTTTTGCGATGCGATACTGTAAAAAATAACGTAATTTCAACGAATATGTTACCCCAATCACAAACCAACTTAATAACATAAATATGAATTGTTTGATCAATAGACTCGTTGCCGCTTGATGATTTACCAATAAGCGATAAGAACTGGCACTATAAATTTCCAATAACCCGATAATCGATAATACTAAATAAGGTACGAGTAAAACCCAATCTAGTTGTTTTACACGTCGCACATGTCTACCTCCTTATGCTTCAACGCAATAAAAAAAGTCAGTCCCCCACCGAACAAGGAGCTGACTACGACTTCATCTAATCTCTTCGTCCGAGTTTTAGCACTATACAACGTAAAGGAAATATCCTTAGCTATTTTGAAAAAGCCTTAATTCGACAATTTCTGCTTCATCCATTGGCGTCTTTCGACGTTTCTGAACAATAGCTTATGTTTGTATAGGAGCCTCACCTAACAAGTTTTATTTAGTTTTCATTTTCTATTCTTCCTTATCTTAGCGAGAAATATTTTATTTTTCAACAAAAGTTCGAAAATTCACGAATAACTAAAACTTTCCTTAAAAAATAAAAAAGCTAAAGTTAAGGTTCCCCTAACTTTAGCTTAGCCAAAAATCAAGATCAAAATCGTCTTGTAAAAAATCACTCACCAGTTCACTCGTCTCTTGACTCGTGCTATTAGGATGCACTAAAGATTCGCTAACCGATAAACTAAGCGACTGCGAGTTCATCACACTCATCACAAAAGGTGAATAGTTGCTTTCACTGCTTGATTTACTAGAAGCTGTAGATTCACTAGTAGTTGTCGAGCCACTTTGTTTTTCTTCTGCTAACAAAAGTGAGGAAGAGCTTGTTTCACTCATTTTTTGACTTTGAGATTCACTGACTTTTAATTGACTGTTTTTTTGAGATAGATCGTTTGCTGAATGTGTACTGGTAGACTCGCTTGCTTTTTGACTTGTACTCTCCATCGTCTTCAAACTCGTCGATTGAACCGCACTTTGACTATTACTAGTCGATTGACTGTTTTGAAGAGATCCAACATCAGTTGATTCTTGTTTTATATTATTTGAAGAAATAGGTGCTGAAGCTACGATCCGCGTTTTTTTCTGTGCGAGTTCTGTTACTGCAGGAATCTTCGTTTGTTTTTGATACATATATAGCTTTTGCGTATCCATTTTGATTTCATTTTGCTTTCCGGTGTGTTTACTTTCATGTTCTAATGCCATCACTTGCTCGTCTTGACGAACACCAAAAATTGCAACTACCCCTGCTAATCCTAGCGACAAGTGTTGTGCTGTTTTTTTGAACATACTAAACGGTCTGCTTGTTTTTTGTTTCATCATCATTACGCTCCACTTCACTTGATATTTGAACGGATCCTCTCATCAAAACGGATTGTAAAAACGACCATGATTTACCATGAATAAGCCAATACTACTTGCAAGAATCATTAATGCAACTAAAATCACGATATAATCGATTGCTTTAAATGGTTGTGAAACGTACCATGTTCGTTTTTTCTTCTGACCAAACCGTCTGAGCTCCATTGCTGTACTAATGACTTCGATACGCTCTAAACTTGAAAAAATCAACGGCAATACGATACGTGCTGTTCCTTTGATCCGCTGGGATAATCTTCCTTTTCTAGACATTTCATACCCACGGGCTTGTTGAGCTTGCGAGATATTCATAAAGTCTTCTTGGATATCTGGAATATAGCGTAAAGCTAAAGAAACAGCATAACTGACTTTATAGCTGATGCCAATTTGATTTAAGCTAGCTGCAAATGAACTTGGATTTGTTGTCAATAAAAAAATCAATGTAAGTGGAATCGTACAAAAATATTTTAACAATAAATTAAATAAATAAAAGACTTCTTCTTGTGTCAAATTGAAGCGGCCGAAACCATTTAGCAAAATATGTTCGCTTCCGTATAACTGCACTCCATACATTGGTTGGAACACATATACTGCGACTAAATTTAAAACAGAAAAGAATGCGATAAATTTGACTACAAATGATACTTGTTGCCATTTGATACTCGAGAATTTAAATAGACCTAGTGAAAACAAACTAATAACGAATAAAAAGCGCGTGTCATACGTTGTCATACAGGCAATCGTTGTTACTAATAAAAAAACTAATTTAGCTGTTGCATTCACATTATGGATGACTGTTTCGCCCGGGTGATACCCTAATGTTTGTTGATTCATTGTTTACGTACCTTCCGATCATGTGTAATGAACTGATGCGTGAAAGCGATTGGATCATTTAATTCAAACTGTTTGGCTAGTGTAAATAAACTGGTTTCAGCCAACGATGCTTGTTTGATCAACAGCTTGTCTGTCAACACATCGACTGGCGTCGTATCCGCTAACAACTGCCCTTGATCGATCACCAATACCCGATCTGTGTATTCTAACATCAAATGCATATCGTGCGTTACCATAATAATCGTGTTGCCTTGTTCGGATAATTGATCAATAAACTGCATCATTTCTGTATAATGATAAAAATCCTGTCCAGCTGTTGGCTCATCCAATAAAATAATTTCTGGTTCTAGTACTAAAATCGAAGCGATAGTCACTCGTTTTTTTTGCCCATAACTAAGTGCAGAAATCGGCCAATTACGAAATGCATACAGTCCACAGATTTTTAATACTCGGTCGACTTTTTCTTTGATTACATTTTCTTCAACACCACGTAACACTAATCCTAGGGCAATTTCATCGACGATCATTTTTTGTGAAATCATCTGATTAGGATTTTGCATCACGTAACCGATGTGGTCCGCACGTTCTTTAATCGATGCTTGTTTGATCGAACAACCGTTTAGCATGATCTCTCCTTGAATTGGCAAAAAGCCACAGATGGCTTTGATCAGCGTTGATTTTCCGGCTCCGTTTTTTCCAACGATGCTGATACGTTCTTTACGATTGACCGTCAGACTGATTTGTTTCACAGTAGGCTGATTTTTGAGATACCCTGCGCTAAACTCACGTAAGGTTAATAGCGGCTTTGTGTCTTGTGATTGTATTTTTTCATCTAACTGCTTTTGCCACTGCGTCAATTTTTCATGAATTAAAGGATGAGACACTTTGGATAAAGGTGTCAACTGGTCCAAGGTGGTCAAATCAACCCCCGCGTATTTTAACGCACTGATATACAAGGGTTCACGAATACCATATGCACTTAAAGTTGCCGATGCGAGTAGTTCATTTGGTGTTACATTTGCTACAATCGCACCTTCATGAAAAAGTAAGATACGATCGACTTCATGAGTCAATACTTCTTCTAATCGATGCTCGATAATCAAAATAGTCGTTTTATTTTCTTTATGTATTTGGTCGATCAAAGCAATCGCTTCTTGCCCAGCCTGTGGATCTAAGTTAGCAAGCGGTTCATCGAAAACCAAGATCGGTGCTTCGTTGATCAATACTCCTGCCATTGAGACCCGTTGTTTTTGTCCACCAGAAAGGTCTTGTGGTCGATGTGCTAAATAGTGATCGACATCAACGATTTCTGCCCATTTTTGTACTTGTTCCTTCATATAGGTCACGGGTTTTTCGTCATTTTCCAATGCAAAAGCGATATCTTCTGCCACTGTCAAACCAATAAATTGACCGTCAGTATCTTGTAACACTGTCGATGTTTCAAAAGAACGATCAAATAATGAATCTTGAAAAACTTGGCGATTGTTGATCCATAATTCTCCTTTTGCTTCACCTTCATATTGATTGGGAATCAAACCATTAATACAATGAGCAAAAGTGGATTTCCCACTACCAGAAGGTCCAATTACCAAAACTTTTTCGCCTTCGTATATCGTAACATCGATATCTTGTAGCGTTGGTTCTGCTTGCGTAAAATATTGAAATGTAAACTGTTTAAATTCAATAATAGGCTTTTTCATCTGTTCTCCTTTACCTAAAAAAGAGCCGAAAACTCAGTTACTCGTCCTGAGTTTTCAGCTTCTCAAGATCAATCTTTTTTTAGACTACCTTGTTTTGTTTGCGTTGCAGCATAAGCTTTCATTAAAATCGTACCAATGATGGCAACAGATAGAATGTTGACTAGCGCTGAAATTACCCCTTGTGTATACACTTTACTAGCAGGTTCACTGTAGATCCAGATATCTAAAGTTGGCGCGATGATGATCCAAACCACTAGATTTCCTAAAATTTGTGCAATATTAAATGAAATGATCCCTTTTTTCTCAAAGACACCGTGTGCCAAATCTAACTTACGACCAGCTAGACCGAATACTACACCTAAAATACCGGAACAAACGACCCAACTCCACCAAGGAGCACCAGACGTTGTAAAATCAGTCAACGCATGACCGATCAAACCGATCAATCCTCCGGCAACGGGACCAAACAAAACTGCCATTAAAGCTAGGAAAGGATACGTTGTTTGAATGTTCGTATTTGGAATACCTGTTGGAATCGTTACAAAACGGCCTAAAATCACATATACTGCCGCACCAATCCCGATTGCCACGACTGTTTTCACTGAAAATCCTTTTGACATGTCGCTTCTCCTTTATCACTGCGTTTATTTTTATGAATTCTTTTCTATCTTATAATTTCAGTCTAAAAAAAGCAATGGAATTCCTACTATTTTAGCTGATAGTCTTTCGTAAAATACGTTTTATATGCATAATACCCCGCAATGATTGAGCCTAAACTTGTTGTCGATAGCAACATAAACATCACCATGATTTGATACTTGATGGCATGGACTGGATCAAGCCCAGCAAAAATCAATCCCGACATCATTCCAGGCAGACTCACAAGTCCCACCGTTTTCGCTGAATCGATCGTCGGTTGCATCGCCGTTTTGATACTTTGTCGTAAAATGGGTTGTGAAGCTAATTTAATCGACGCTCCTAATGCTAATTTTTCTAGAACTTGTTGGCGTTGATCTTCATATTGAGAAGCTAACTGACGATAGCATAGGCCGATCGCAATCATTGAATTACTAGCGATCATTCCCGTGATTGGTACGATTTGTGAGGGAATAAAAGATACCGCACCTGCCAGTAATAAAATCCCCAACGTAATATAAGTGCTAATAAAAATTGCTGCAAAAGAATGCCAATAGGTTTTCGTTTGGCTTGGATTGCGTTTATGGGCATTGTAT
>NZ_CAJYIS010000053.1 GCF_913775425.1 uncultured Enterococcus sp. | reverse complement strand
AAAATTATTGGTACACACAGCGTTTGCCTACGAACGAGTGGTCAGAAAAGATCCGCTAGTCTATCGTGAGACGTGGACTTGTGAGCAAGAAGCAGGTAGTCTAGCTTTACGAAAATCTCTTCTCTTTTTAGAAAAGGGGCTAGATTTATATTTAGATCAAGATGAACTGATTTATATTTATGATATTTTAACCGAATTACACGAAACAGTGTATTAAATTTAGTCAACTTACTAAAAGAGTGTTTCAGTAAACTGAAACACTCTTTTTTTGGTGTATTCATGGATAGGAAAACACTTTTTGGCATGGAACTTGCTACTAGTAAAGAAAGGGAGGGATTAGATGATGAATATTATTATTAGTGGCCATGGTGCATTTTCAACGGGGTTACTGGATGCGTTACACATGATTTTTGGTACTGATGAAAGCATCGTAGCTGTACCGTTCTATAAAAATGAAGGAATTCCTCAACTGCAAGAAAAATATCTGCATGTAATGGAACAATTTGATCCAACAGATGAGCTTTTATTTTTAGTCGATTTATTTGGAGGAACACCGTATAATGCTGCGACACAACTTGTGTATACTCGTGAAAAAACAGATGTAGTGACGGGTGTAAGCTTACCCTTACTTCTAGAAGCTGCGGCAATGAAAGAAACACTTTCTTTATCTCACTTGTGTCAGGCTTTGAAAGAAGCCAGTACCACTAGTGTTCAGTTATTTAGTGAAACTTTAGCACTCGTACAAACGAACGAAATGGAGGATGATTTATTATGAAATTAGAATTAGTACGTATTGATGACCGCTTTATTCATGGACAAGTATTAACCAAATGGGTGAAATTACGTCCAGTTGATCGAATTATTATTGTGTCAGATAGTGTTGCCAAAGATGAAATGCGGAAAACACTGATTTTATCCGTGGCACCAGCAAATGTAAAAGCAAGTGTCGTCAGTGTAGATAAAATGGTAAGGGCTTTCGCTTCACCTAAGTATACAGATGACCGGGCGATGCTGCTGTTTGAAGGACCAGAAGAGATTGTTTCCTTAGTTGAAAAAGGTGTGCCTATCGAAACAGTCAATGTAGGAGGGATGCGCTTTGAAAAAGACCGTATCCAAATCACAAAAGCAGTTAGCGTCGGGACAAAAGAAAAAGCAGCTTTTGAACAATTGCATCAACTAGGTGTAGCGTTAGAATTGCGGCAATTGCCAGGCGATACAAGCATCGACTTTTATCAAGAATTAACGTCGAAAAACTAAAAGGAGACTAGCAGATGAGCGTAATCCAAATTATTCTATTATTGATCGTAGCCGGAATAACCGGAATGGGAAGTGTATTAGACGAAGCGCAAACACAACGTCCGTTAGTTGCGTGTACACTAGTTGGTTTGATCCTCGGAGATTTACAAACTGGTGTGATTTTAGGTGGAACGTTAGAAATGATGGCATTGGGCTGGATGAACGTTGGACTTGCGATGGCGCCAGATACAGCTATTGCCTCTGTAATTTCGACCATTTTAGTCATCGTATCCAAACAAGGGATCGGTGAAGGCATTGCGATTGCCGTTCCCCTTGCTGCAGCAGGACAAGCACTAACAATTTTTGTACGCACGATCACTGTCTTTTTTGCGCATCGTGCCGATCGCTATGCTGCACAAGGTAACTTTAGAGGGATCGAACTCATGCATCTTTCTGGATTGAGTTTACAAGCGTTACGGGTCATGATTCCAACGTTTATTATTACCTTGATCAGCGCCGAAGCTGTAAGTACGTTTTTGAATAGTATTCCCCAAGTGATTACTGGCGGACTCCAAATTGGCGGCGGTATCATCGTAGTTGTTGGATATGCGATGGTCATCAATATGATGGACGTTCCGTATTTAAAACCATTCTTTTACATGGGCTTTTTATTTGCTGCGTTTACAAGCTTCAATCTTGTCGGATTTGGAGGCTTAGGTCTATGTTTAGCATTGGTTTATATCCAATTAAAATATAATGTTTTAACACCGCCAAAAGCAGTAGTCGCTCATTCACCGAATCATAGCGTAGATCTTGATGATGATCTTGATGATGATTTAGACGATTAAGGAGGAAGAATATGGAAAATAAAATCGAAAAGAAATTAACGAAAAAAGATATCAATCATATGTTTTTACGCTCAAATCTGTTATTAGGCTCATTCAACTTTGAACGTGTCCAAAATATGGGCTTTTGTTTTGTGATGATTCCGGCGATCAAACGTTTATATCCAGCTGGTGAAGAACGCAATGCGGCATTACAACGTCATTTAGAATGGTTCAACACACATCCGTGGTTAACCGCACCGATTTTTGGAGTAGTAGGTGCGATGGAAGAAGAAAAAGCGTTTAACAAAGACATGCCTGGAACATCGATTGCGGCAATGAAGATCGGGTTGATGGGCCCCTTAGCTGGTGTCGGAGATCCAATTTTTTGGGGGACTGTTCGTCCGGTATTGGCTGCATTAGGTGCGTCGCTAGCTTTAAGTGGTAGTGTTGCAGGACCATTACTTTTCTTTATTGCTATCAATATTATTCGCTTATCTACTAAATATTTTGGTCTAACACTAGGCTACGAAAAAGGAAACGATATTATTAAAGATATGGTCGGTGGACGAATCCAAAAATTAACAGAAGGTGCTTCGGTCGTGGGATTATTCGTCATGGGGGCGCTAGTCAATAAATGGACAACGATCAATATCCCTATCGTAGCAACACGGATCACGGATGAAAATGGAAAAGTCGTTACACAGACAATCCAGGATGTGTTAGATAGCATTATGCCAGGAATGCTGGCATTGATACTGACATTATTTGTCTCATGGCTATTAAAGAAAAATGTGAGTCCATTGTTGATTATTTTAGCGATCTTTGTAGTAGGGATTGCAGGAAAAGCATTTGGATTCTTAGGATAAGAAAAAAGGGTGTGACAGATTTCTGTCACACCCTTTTAAACATACTAGAAGTACCATTTTTAGTAATCATTAACATATAAGAAGAGTAGAGCGGATTTATTTATACAAATTGACCATATAAGTTGCAAACTCTGCTAACGTGTCAAAAACGAGATCAGGTTGAGGACCAAGTGGAAGCAACGCATTATTTGGTCTTTTGATAAAGCAGCTTTGCCAGCCAACTTTTGAAGCACCAATCGTATCCCAAATATGGCAAGCTACCATCATAAAATCACTAGGTTCTACCTGTAAGGCAGTTTCTACATGGTGGTAGGTTAGTGGATCAGGTTTCACGCTTTCCACTGCTTGTGTCGAATAAAAGTCCTCAAAATAGTGTTCGATCGCACCATGGGACAATTGTTGTTTCTGAACACTGACTGGATTGTTGGTCAACGTTACGAGTTTGAATCCAGCCTGTTTTAATGCAGATAATGCTTGTGGAACTTCCGCATAAGGAGGCATCGAAGCAAATGCTTGTTGCCACTCGGTAATTTCGGTTTTTGTTAACGTGACTTCATAGTAATCGGCTAACATCAAAAGCGTGGCTTTTCCCATATCTGAAAAGGAAACAGGTTCTTTTGTTAAAGCAAACGTTTCAGAATAGATCAATAATTGATCAAACCATAAACGAAAGGCATCTGGACGATGAAAGATCCCGGTCAAAATTGTCGCGACAGGTTGCATATCGAGTAATGTTTCATTCACATCAAAAACTAAAATTGGTTTTTTTGTCATAAGTTTTTCGCTCTTTTCTTACTCTTTATTTGAAGTCTACGAAAAATCAAAAGCGTTCCTAATCATTAGGAACGCTTTTGATTATTTTTTCAATGAAACACTTTCAAAGAAGCGTTCGAACGTTTCGTGTTGGGTCACTTGGCGATTACATTGCTCGCTATTGCTACAAATATAGTTCCCGTTTTTTGTATACGTGCCATCACCAGAAGTTTTCGTTGTCGCCAAAAAGAAGCCCACAGCACTAATATGGTTGCAAATCGCACAGTGTCCTTTTTTGATGTCGGTACTAAAGGTTCCATAGACCCCTTCAAAACGATCGTCACGTTTGCGGACGATAAATTTACGATTGGTTCCCGGATCTGTCCAGCCAAGATACGATAACTCACGTGCATCTAGCTGCTCAAAATCAGGATAGTGCATTTTTTTAACTTTACGAAACAACTTATCGATCTGTTTCGTAGATGGTAAGTCCATCGGAATCACGTAATGTTTCATGTCTTCAAAATGCTGTTCAGCTTGTTCTCTAGTCGTGGTAATATCCAAAAATTTATCCCAAAAGGGTGCCAACTCGCTAGAACGCTCAAAAATTGCTGCAGTACGTTCATAGATCAAGGCTTGTTGTGTTTGAATCGTGCGTTTATCATTTACAGAATGATACGCGCCAATCAAAGATTTGATTTGTTCTTTCGCGTACCAGTATTCAGCGGGGGTAATTGTTGTCATATAATTTCCTCTTTTCTTCTTTGAGGAAATATTTCCATCAAAGAACTGATTTGTTAGTCAAAACGTTCTTTGGTCGTACGATGTATGATGAAATAGTCATCAAGGATCCCTCCTAAATCATGAAATCAAGTACGTCTTTACTATACATTTTTTTGATGAAAGCTGCAACTAACTGGATGTCACACTTGAATCTTTTCGGCTAATCGATTTAAACGTGATTGGATCTCATGACGTGTAGTGCGAAAAACCTCCATGATTTCTTCTTCTGTACCCACGGCTTTTGCCGGATCAAGTAGATCCCAATGCTCATGTGTG
>NZ_CAJYIS010000052.1 GCF_913775425.1 uncultured Enterococcus sp. | reverse complement strand
CTTTAAAGATTGCTCAAAAGATCGACCAAGCACTTCCTCAAGATGAAGTCCCCGAAGAAACACGCGACCGTGAAGGGTTTTATTTATTGCATGATATTTCTGGAACGATTGCAAAAGCTGAGATGACCTATATTATTCGCGATCATGATCGTATAAAATTTACGGAACGTAAACAAAATTTGTATGAAATCATCAAAAAACTAAATCAAGAATTTAATTATGAGCGAATCACTTTGACACTTGAAGATCAGTACTACAATATGCGTGAAATTATCGATCAACACCCACAAAGTGTAGAGTTAGCACTGGCTGCGATTGAAGCAGTAGGCTTAAAGCCAATCGTTACGCCATTTCGTGGTGGAACAGATGGGTCCAAAATTTCTTACTTGGGGATTCCAACACCGAATATTTTTACTGGTGGCGAAAATTTTCATGGTCAATATGAATTTATTACCAAAGAAGCGATGGAAAAAACTGCGGAAACACTTGTTAAAATCGTTGAATTAGCGGCTAAATAAAGCCGTTGTGACAGATTTCTGTCACAACCTCTAAAAAAATCGAATAAACGGTGTTCCAGAAGTAGCGCCTTCAAAAATAAGCCACATAATTATCGAAATAGATCAATCTATTATCGAAATTATGTGGCTTATTTCTTAGAGCTGCCCACTTTTGTTACAACCTCTTTTATGTATTAAGTTAAATCAGTTAATCGTGCTAGGTACAGTTTGTGTTCTAGTTGATTGTTATGTATGATTTCGACCACTGCAGTATTTGTAAGTACAGTGACGATTTTTACCCGGTATCGTCCTTTTAAGCCAATAATTTTTGTTTGGTAAGTTTCATTTGTCGCGATCGTCAAAAAAATTCCCCCAGTAAATGAATTTGATAAAACGTTTAGTGAATGTACTTTTTTTCACTAAATTGTGATATGAAATAGCAAACAGGCCAGATCAATAAAGGATTATAATGAAATTAAAATGATTATAACACGATATGAAAAGTTTTCAATGCTTTTTCAGAAAATATTTAAATAAAAAATTAGCTATTTTTTTTTTGTGAATTTATAATCAATTTTTTTGTTTGATTGAAGAAATTGCTTTAAATAGAATCTACTAGATATGAAGAAATCCAAAATGATTAAATAAATGATAAAAAAATTCAATAAATACATATGTTATGCATATCATGTCTCATTTCATTCCATTTTTTGTTATACTAGGAGCAACACAAAAAGAGAGGTTGACAATTTTGACAATAAAAGCAATTGTAGTAGATATGGATGGTACTTTTTTAAACGAGGAAAAGACGTATGATCGTGAACGTTTTTTACGCTTAAAAAAGATGATGAATGAACGTGGTATGCATTTTGTAGTTGCATCTGGTAATCAGTATGATCGGTTGATCGAGTATTTTCCAGATTTTGGGGAAAACTTGTTTTATATTGCCGATAATGGTGCCGATATTCGCTACCATGGAGAAACACTTGCCGCTCAGACGCTACCAAAAGAATTGTATCCTGTCCTAATTGCCTACATTAAAACGCATTTTAAACAAGCACATATGATTTTGACTGGAAAAAATGGGGTTTACGCTGCAAAAGACGAGCAAGCTCAATTTTTGGAAATGGCGCATTTTTTCTATCCTAAGATCGATTTGATCGATTTTTCAGAACCGATCGAAGACGATATTTTTAAATTTGGATTGAATTTTCCAGCTGAGATCGTACATGAAGCAGTGGCTGAATTGCAACAGGTATTTGGGGATCGTGTCCAAATCGTAGCTAGTGGTCATGGAGCGATTGATGTTGTTTCCAAAGAAGCTGGAAAAGAAGTTGGCATTCAAAAAATGCTTGAGTTCTTTGATTTAAAACCAGAAGAAATCGCAGTTTTCGGTGATAACTATAATGATATCGGTATGTTCAAACAAACGAAAAATAGTTTCGCACCGTCAAATGCAGTACGTGATATCAAAATATTAGCTAAAGAGATCATCGGTTCTAATGAACAACAAGCCGTATTAGAGAAAATGGAAACCTTGATCAACTTAGTCCCAGCATATGCGTAAAATACCGCTATTGTTTTCTATAAAGAAAGCAATAGCGGTATTTTTTTAAAGGATGTGGGTGATAAAATTTTGTGTAATTGGAAAATCTTTTGGTTGTTCCAATGAAAGAAGTTCTTCTGTGAGCGTTAATTGATAGGTTTCAGATTGTGTGTATGGTCTAAAGAAATAACTTCTTTTTTTCGTGTCATAAAATGCTTTGTATTGCGTGTAGTCAATGCTACCGTCATTTTTGACATTGACACCTTTAGGAATCGTTACGGTCTCTAGTAAAGACAACGTATTTGTCAGTAATGCATCGTATCCTTGATTTGTTTGGATATTTGCACGTAAAAAAGCCATACGGACAAAGCGTTCCGGTCCAGTAAATCCTCCAGGTAAGCCGAATGTACCAGAACCTTGGCCAAATGGATGTGCAGTGAGCTCATTGAATGCACTATTTGAGAAGTTTTGAGTTTGTAAGCCAATATAATTATTTAGATTTTTTAAATGCCATTCCAGTTCAGGGCTATTCGTCATAACGCGAACAGGATTTTCTTTTAAATGTAAGCCACTAGCAGAGCTTTCCAAAACGATCGTGTCCCCAGTTTCATCAGAAACAATAAAATGTAATGGCAATACGACTTGTAATATCGGATTTTTTAAAGCGACTAGCTGGATCTGATCCAGTTTTTGACGTAAGGTGGCAACAGAATCAATCGTACCCAATACCCACATCAAAAATTCATGAGGTGCTAGGTTCGTTTTTTGTGGATCGGGTTGATCAGCGTAAATTGCTTCATTTGGAAAATAAAGCTCCATCACCGTTACACCATGTTCATTGATCCCATCTGCGAGTAAATCCCCCATTTTAGGATTTCCTGTTCCCATAAAGCCATAGGGAAACGAGATCTCATGACCAAGTTGTGTATGAAAAAGATAGTTTCTCGGAAATACAACAGGTCGGCCATCTAGTTCAAAGCCAAAGTCCATTGTACGTGCAACAATCGTTGTATCAGCATCTTGCAAAGTAAAACTTGTACACATGTAGCATTCCTCATTTCTATTCGATTCATTTCACCGTAAGTGTACCACTTTTTTTGAGAAATACCGATCAAAATGTAGTGGGATGTCTTCTAGCAAAATCATAAAAACGGAATTTATCGACGCGATGGCGACTTTCTGTATATTGAAATTGTTGGGCATTGGCTAAAAAAACTCGACTTTGAATCGACACGATATTGACGTCATTATGGTTTAAATCGAGATATAGTCGATCCGTTTCTTGTAAGTGATCGATTCGGATTTCTTTTTCGGCAAATGAAATATTAAGATGCAGTTCTTGTTCAAAGTATTTATAAATCGAATCAGTCGCAATCGATTCATCTAAATGCTTCACATAACGACACGCAATATAATCTTTATCTAAAATTACTTTTTGATGATCGATTTCACGTGTACGTAACAAGACCCAAACCTTTTCACCGATATCAAAACCAGTTGTGAGACTAGTGGCTTCGTTGATCGTATCTTCAGCCAATAACACCACTTTAGTATGACCACTATACCCATAAGAGTTTTGAAGTTCTTTATAGCTAGTTAGTCCAGAAATCGGGAAACGAAGCTGTTCACGTTTTAAAACGATGGAACCTTTCCCTTGGATTTTTTGGATATACCCATTTGCCATCAAACGAGCTAATGCCTTACGCACAGTATCACGAGATACATTGTATTGTTGACTGAGTTGATTCTCACTTGGTAAGTATTCTCCGGGTGCAAATTCTTCTTTTAAAATATGGTTTTCTAAAAGTTGATAGATCATTTCATAGGCTTTCATCATGACGACTCCTAACTTGTACGTATTTCTTCAATACAAGTATAAAATAAATCGAAAAAATCTACAATGAATAAAAAGATTAGAAAAATCTAATAAAAATAATAGAATATATCCTACTTGTGGGATGAATTACCAACAACAATCTGTTGAATAATGGATTTTCTTAAGAAATAGACAGTAAAATGAGAAAAATCTAGTAAATGAGAAAAATAAGCATTGTTTTTATTTTGCAAGCGCTTTACAAATAGTTTTTATTTTCGTATAGTGGACTTAAGATAACTTGTACCTACAAGTGAAAGGAGAACAGATCATGGGAAAATTTGAAAAAGATGCAACAAAGCTACTAGAGTATGTTGGTGGTCGTGACAATGTTTCAGCGATTACACATTGTGCGACGCGGATGCGGTTTGTATTGGTCGATCCTAAAAAAGCAGACGAGAAAAAAATCGAGGATCTTGATTCCGTTCGTGGAATCTTCACCAACGCAGGGCAATTCCAAGTCATCATTGGGAATGAGGTCCCGACGTTTTACCAAGAATTTGTGTCGATTGCTAAATTAGAGGGCGGATCAAAAGATGATGTGAAATCAGCCGCTAAACAAAATCAAAACCCCGTACAACGTGCAGTCACTTTATTAGCTGAGATTTTCACGCCATTATTACCTGCAATTATCGTCGGTGGTTTGATTTTAGGATTCCGTAACATTTTAGACTCCGTTCCGATGGGGTTTTTAAATGATAAAACTATTGCTGAAAGCTCCGTTTTTTGGAACGGTGTGGATAGCTTCTTATGGCTTCCTGGTGAAGCGATCTTCCACTTTTTACCAGTTGGGATCACTTGGAGTATTACGCGTAAGATGAAAGCGACTGAGATTTTGGGAATCGTATTAGGGATTACCTTAGTTTCACCACAGTTATTAAATGCGTATGCGGTAAATGGAACGAGTGCAGCAGATATTGCACAAAACTGGACATGGGACTTTGGATTTTTCACAATGGAAAAAATCGGATACCAAGCACAAGTTATTCCAGCGATGTTAGCCGGTTTCCTATTAGTTTACTTAGAGCGCTTCTTCCGTAAACACATTCCAGAAGCAGTCTCAATGATTTTTGTCCCATTCTTTTCATTGATTCCAACGATTTTAGCAGCTCATTTGATTTTAGGCCCAATCGGTTGGAAAATCGGTTCAGCGATCTCAACCGTTGTAAATGCTGGCTTGACGTCATCATTTAGTTGGTTATTCGGTGGGATTTTTGGAGCCCTCTATGCACCACTCGTAATTACCGGTTTGCACCATACAACACTTGCGATCGATACTCAATTGATTGCTGACTTTAAGTCAACGAATTTATGGCCAATGATCTGTCTATCGAATATCGCTCAAGGGGCTGCCGTATTAGCAGTCGTAGTTGCGCATCGTGGCAATAAAAAAGAAGAACAAGTATCTGTTCCTTCTGTGATTTCTGCCTGGTTAGGGGTTACTGAACCTGCGATGTTTGGGATCAACTTAAAATATGTGTATCCATTTGTGGCAGCGATGATTGGTAGTGGGATCGCAGGAATGTTTGTTACGATCTTCGGCGTACGTGCATTATCAATCGGGGTCGGTGGACTTCCAGGAATCTTAGCGATCAAAGCCAATTACTATGGTGTTTTTGCAATCGCGATGCTGATTGCCATTGCGGTACCATTCTTCTTAACGCTATTCTTTAGAAGAGCAGGCATCTTTAATAAAATCGATCGTGTCGGGGAAGCATTAGATCCAATCGATCCAAGTTTAGAAACACCAGTGACACCAGTTAGTACCGTCAAAGAAACGACTTTATTTTCACCATTAAACGGCCAATTGTTCCCACTTAGTCATTCAGTAGATCCAGTATTTGCACAAGGTGCGATGGGACAAGGGGTTGTGATCGAACCAAGTGAAGGAAAACTCTATGCTCCACTAGATGGGACGATCAGTTTATTGTTCCCAAGTAAACACGCGATTGGCTTAGTTGATGAAATGGGAATCGAATTGTTGATGCATGTAGGATTAGATACCGTACAACTAAATGGCGATCATTTCACGGCACATGTTAAACAAGGCGATGCAGTGAAAAAAGGTCAATTGTTATTAACGTTTGACAAAGCAGCGATCGAACAAGCGGGCTATCAAACACAAACACCGAT
>NZ_CAJYIS010000051.1 GCF_913775425.1 uncultured Enterococcus sp. | reverse complement strand
AGACACGATTATTCAGCTGCTCTTTTATTTTTGTATTTCTACCCGATAACTCTTAGGAGAAAGGAGACGCTATGAAAAAGAAACAACAATTATTGGGGATCGTATTTTTGATTTATAGTATCGTATTTCCATTATTTCAAACGTATGAAGTTTTGGCGAATACGACCGACACTACAAAAACATCATTGCTTCAAACAGATAAAGTAGCTGTCGCCTATTCACTTAACGAAGTATCTAATCAGCAAAATTTAAATTTATCGATTTCTTATGATACGAAATCTGCAACAACGAAAGACAAAGTAAAATTCCGTTTTACGACAGCTGATAATCAAATACTTTCATTTGAACAAAAATCAGGATGGATAAAGGATACAAGCAACAATACAGAATGGTATGTCCAAGATCAATTTAAACAGACGACCAATGAAACATTGACGCTACCTTTACCAACATCGATCAACCAACTTAAAATCGAGATTCAATTAGACGAAGAAACAACAGAAAACACGCCAGCTACAGTGAAGAACAATATCTTAGAGGTCAAACAACAAGGACCCTATACGATTACGATTCCAACTGTAACGGCAACATCAAGTAGTCAAGCTACGACACCAAGTACAACGAGTAGTCAAGCGTTGACATCGAGTACAACGGTATCAAGTACGACTAGTGATCCAGCTACGACATCAAGTAAGGCAAATAGTCAAACAACTACGCCAAGTACGACTACAAGTAGTACAACAACAAGCACAACGAAGTCATCTGAAACAAGTAAAACGACAACAGCTGCTGAGTCGACAACAAGTACGACACAAGCAAGCACACCCGCGATTGCAGCTAGAACTTTTATGGCCGCTGAGACACAAAGTGCTAGCGACATAAATACAGATTATTATATCCAAGATGATCAAGGGATTTATCCTAAAAATGGAACAAACAAATATCTTGGTTCCAAACTTTCAGATTCTATCAAGAATGCTAACTATGGAAGTGATTTTGACACTGGATATCAAGAAGTAACCAATGCAAATGGGACGAAGACTTTGTTCAAGAAAACAATCGCACCTACAGGAAATGATGGAGAGTTTTCAGTCCAACTGGATATGCTAGGACAGACACTTACAACGAAGCCCAAGTTGGATGTAGTGATAGTTTTAGATAAATCGGGAAGTATGGGATATTCGAGTTATTATACGACTACTGCAAAGTGGAATAAGATCATAAGTTCGGTTACTAATTTTACCAATTCTTTTCTGGATGAGAGCAACTCAAATAATAGATTATCCATTTTATCGTTTCAGTCAAGAAACGCATTACCAACTGTAGATATTGCGAAGTTTACTAATTCATATTTTACCAATAAAAAGTCTGATATTACGAATTCCAATATTTTACAAAAAATACCTGGTAATGATGGGACTCCAACATTTATCGGTGTGGATGCAGGATTAGAAGTTTTAAAATCAGAGGGACGAACAGATGCAACGAAAATTATTATTACTGTGACAGATGGTTTCCCTACACAATTCCCGAATCCAAATAATTATAAAACAACAACATATCAGAATAATCGTACATTAGTTGGTCCAAGGGAACTACAATCTAATTATAAAGTTGGTAATTATCAGTACTCTACTACGAATATTGAGAGTTATAAAATAAGCAATAATTACTATTACAACGGTAATGGTTTTGTAGATCAAGAAGACAACCCATACAACTTGAATACTGGTCTTCAAGAGACGATCAATTATCTTAATACGAAATTAAAAGGAAGTCCTTATGTAGATTATTCTAGATTCGCTATTGAAATAGGTAATCAAAATTCTGATACATTTATGAAGTTATTGGGAAAAGATGGCGTTTTTCGATCGGACGACAATAATATTTCTTCGCTTTTAGCTAAAATCAACAAAAAAGTAAATACGTATGATTCCTTGAATGATGGTAGTTTCGAAGATCCAATAAGTGATAGTTTCGAGTACGTCTCAAATAGTTTTACGCAAAAAACTATTTCGAGAACTTCTGATTTAAAAGTGACTGAAGGAGCAAATAGTACTAATTTTAGTTTAGCGAACAATAAAATCACAGCAACGAATTTGACACTTTCTTCAACTGATCCAAATAAATTTATGGGATATCGCTTAACGTATAAACTGAAGATTAAGGATGGGTTTAAAGATGGTCGTTTCCAACAAGCAAACGGACAAACGACTTTGCGAGATTCAGCGGATACAATAGCAGCTGATTATATCGTCCCTTCAGCGCGTTACCAAACGCGAACGATTACGGCTAGTTCCGTGGATGGCAATAAGGCTGCTGTCAATGGTGCCACGTATGTACTAGAGCGTAAGAAAGCTGATGGAACATGGGAAGTTATTGAAACGAAAACTGCTTCTAGTAGTACGAATACGGTAACTTTTACTACAGTTGCTGCTAGAGATACATCAGGAAATATATTCACTTATCGTGTAACGCAAAACAAGGTAGGCAATTATGCTATGCCAGAAAAGCAAACGGTGATTCAACCAAAAGATTGGCTTTCGGATAAACAAAATCTAACATTTGAAAATCCAGCACTCAAAGCAGAGATTGCTTTTACTAAGGTAAACGAGCTACAGACACCAATGGCTGGAGTAAGCTTTACACTTTCTGGTAATGGAATTACTGCAATCACCAAAGAGACTGATAAAGATGGAAAGATTTCATTTGGTAGTTATCCAGTTGGAAAATATACATTAAAAGAAACGAAAACCAATGCTGGTTATCAACTACCAGCTGAAAAGACGATTGAAATCGTGGAAGAAAATGGTACGGCTAAAGCAAAACTAGAGGGACAGTCTTTAGCTAAGATTCAAAATACTTTACTTGCGACTAATTTAGTTTTTGAAACGTTCGATTATAACGATAAAAAAACGCCGTTAGATGGCAAGTATACAGTTACAGAAAAAGATAGTGGTGGTAAGACAGTTACGGATCTAAGTAACTTGATGCCAGGACGCTATCAGTTCAATCAAACGCAAACAAGTACGGCGTATCAACTTCTAAAAGACACGATCTATTTTGAGCTCACTAAAGATGGTCAGATAAGAGAAATCGATCAATCTAGTAATCCCGTTACTACTAAAAATTCTCAAGTAACATTTACGTACACATTAGCTACTGACGGTAAAACTAAAAATCAGTTGAAAGTCACAGTCTTGAACTTGAAAAAAGGACAGTTACCTGAAACGGGTGGCTTCGGACATTTCTTTACAAATCGTCTAGCGGTGATCTTTGCTAGTCTAGGCTTACTGGTCGCATTACTTTATGTAGGCTTGCAAGTGAGGGGGCGTAAGCGATGAAAAAACGATATATCAGTTTACTTGTACCGTTATTCATGTTGACTATATATATGTCGCAGCCCGTTCAGGCAAGTACCTATGATCAAGTTACTGTGAACGTGCATAAGCAATTGTTTACAAGTCAACCAGAAGCTAAAGAACAAGATGGTCAGCTAGGATTTTCAATGACTGGAACACCTGAGGCAAACGATTCGTTTACTGTCTATGATGCTACGCCTATTTATCAAGATGCACAGAAGCGGTCTGACTTTGATGCAAAGACGTGGATCAAATCATTTGCACAAATGGATGACAAAGAAATTCAAGCGCTAGATTTGAAACGTGTGACGCAGGTCAAAACCAATGATCTAGGGATCGCTTCAGTCACCTTGCCGGTAGTTAAACAAGCTGCATATCTATTTGTGGAAGAAACGAGCGAGCAAGTGACAGAACCTACTGCACCTGTGATGTTGATTTTACCATTTTATGAACCAAGAACTGGACAGGAATTACAAACGGTCCAGCTTTATCTAAAAAATACACAACCGGCTTTGGAAATCAAAGAACCAATCGAAACATTGCCAACGACTACTTCACCTTCAGTGGAAACTGAAACGAGTGAGAGTCCTTGGTACACCTTACCAAACACGGGGAGCACCAAAACAAAAGTTTCACTTATCGGAATAGGGATACTCCTTCTGGCAACGGGATTTATTTATTTACAACATAAAAAAAACAAACAAAAACAATAGGTTTTAATTGGAGGAAGAAACATGAAAAAACAAGCATTTGGAATTATTACAACAGCAATGTTGATCTTGCCATTAGTAGCAGGAACATTGGATGTACAAGCAGACGAAGTCAATACTAAAGCACAAACAACTGATGGAACAGTAACTGTCGATAAAAGCACAGCTAGAAACTTTACTAGACCTGTAAATATTCAATTACATGCATTAAAATATAATAATGCAACATATAATGCTGAACAAAAACAACAAAATAATGGTGTTGATGCAATTAAAGGTGAAAGTACACCTGTTTCAAAAGTTGCATTTGATATTTATGATATTTCAGAATACTACAATAATGGCCAAAGAAGTCAAGAAGAGTTAATGGCACTGTACAATCAATATAAAGGCGCCTATCCAGAAAAATTAAATGATTTAAAAATGGATGATAAGAGTGTAGAAACTGATGAAGATGGATTAGCTACGATTGCAAATTTACCAGTAACTAAAGATGGAAAATTCACTGCATATCTTATTTTACAAAGTGGGCATGCAAATGGTGTCTATGGTGATGCTGCACCGATGATCGTAACAATGCCTGACTTGAAACCAAATTCAACTACTGAATATTTTGGTCAAACAACTAACGATACTAACGATACTATCAATCTGTATCCTAAATTTTTAACATCTGGAAAAATTGCTGAGCCAACTAATCCAACAAATCCAAGTGATCCGACTAATCCAAATCAACCTACAGCTGGAAACACAGATCCAAAAGATCCAAGTAACCCTCACAACTATGATAAAGATGGAAAACAAATTGATCTATCCGTTGATTACAATGAAAAAATAAACTTTGGTTTTGATGTAACTGTACCAGATCGTACTAAATTCAATTCAAATGATCCATTTACAATTACAGTGGATGCTCCTAAATTGACTATTGATGATAAAACTGTAGTTATCACTTATAAAGATAAAGAAGGAACTTTACACACAGTAAAACAAGATTCAAACAGTTTTGATGCTAAATTCGAAAATGGAAAATTAGTTATCAAAATTACGGATCAATCTTTAGCAAATCAAGATATCACGATTTCATATAGTGCAACTGTTCCAAGTGGTGCAAATCCAAATGAAAAATTAACGAGTAAAGTAACTCTAGATAATAAAGTTACCGATAATGAAGGTAACCCAATCACTTATGACTTAAAAAATGTCTATACTGGTGGGAATAACTTCCAAGTAGTAGATGCTTCAAATGACAATATTAAAGTAAATGGTGGATCGTTCTACTTACAAAAAACAGTTGATGGTTCAACAAAATACGCTAAATTAGATGGTCAAAACTTTACAGGATGGACAGCGAATAAAAATGAAGCTACTATTATCAAATTGACAGATAATCAATCAGTATTTGCTATTAAAGGGCTTAAAGATGGATCAAACTATGAAGTAATCCAAACAGCTGCAAATAAAGACTATGTGAATCCAAACGCTTTAGTAAATAAATTCAATGTTTCTGGATTAATTACGCCAACATACAATGATGGAACTCCAGAATTGATTCATAACGTGAAAAAAGGAATCTTGCCTTCAACTGGTGGTACAGGGATCGCATTGTTCTTAACAGTAGGTACATTATTGATGGGTGGATCATACTTATGGTTCCGTCGCTCTAAAGATTCAGCAGAAGTTTAATTTATTTAAAAAGAGCAGAAATTTCTGCTCTTTTTTTCTTTACTATCCATGAGTATAATCAGTTAAGATGAAAGGAGTGTGGAAAGCCTGAAGAATAGATGGTCAAAAGAAGAAAAAATGAATGTTTCGTTGAAATTACTGATGGCTGTTTTGTTTTTTATGGGGGCATTGATTTTTATGTATCCCTTTGTCGTCGATGCAATCAATAACTATGCTGATCAAAAGCGGATCGCGTATTATTTGGACGAATCAAATAAAGAAAACCAAACAAAGATCAAAGCCGAAGCTAAAGAACGTGAAAAAACCAATGAAGCCTTAAAAACAAAGATAAGTGTACCTGGAGTCGGTGAAGTCGAAGACCCCTTTGATCATGTGAATGAGTCAATTGGGAACGTTTCTGACGGTTATTATAAAGAGCATCATATTGGAGCGATCTTTATCCCAGCGATCGAAGTCAGTCTTCCGGTGTTTGATACGACGACCGATGCATTGTTGCAACAAGGTGCGACTGTCTTACAAGGTTCGTCTTTTCCTATTGGTGGCAAGGGGACACACTCTGTTTTGACTGGTCACACAGGACTTCCAGATAAGACGTTATTTACAGACTTGACGTCATTAAAAAAAGGAGACATGGTCTATTTACATATTTTAGATAAAAAACTGGCGTATAAAATCGATCAGTTTAAAGTCGTAAAACCGGATCAGCTAGATGATTTAACGATCGAACCAAATGAGGATCTGATCACACTCGTCACATGTACGCCTTATATGGTGAATACCGATCGCTTGCTTGTACGTGCCAAACGCGTGCCGTATGTTGCCGATCAAGCCGATCAAGCAATCAAAAAGACACAAAATTACCAACGAGATCGTCTGTATGTCATGATCGGCGTAGTTGTACTGATCTTGGTGGTGTTTGGTTATTATGTCGGACGAAAAGTACGCTTGATCTTAGCAGGTAAAAAATCATATGTCATCGACTTTTATTTAGCAGATGAAAACGGCCCCGTCTTAGACCAAGCGGTGACCTTGATGAAACGTAATGGACGCAAATCTTATCTTGTACATGGGCAACAACAAACTGTCACAAGTGATCAAAAGGGACGAGTGTATTTTGATCATGTACCTGGAAATTATTATCGCTTACGTGTCGAGGAATCGACAGTGACGTGGCCGATCATCAAAGTTCGACTTAAAAAATTGAACGACAAACAATTGGTCGTAACCACAAAAGATTTACAACAACAAGAGAAACAGCGTAAAAGAAATAAGGAGGAATCACCATCGCACGTAATCATTCGACCAAAAACAAGAAAGTAAAACCTTTTAAACGCTTGATGCAACGTGTGATCGTTGTATTGATCTTTTTTACTGGTGCGTTATTCTTTTTGTACCCTTTTTACATCAATGCGTTGAATCATTTTATCGATGAACAACGTATGGAACATTTGCAAAAAACGACAGAGATCGAAAGCAAGCAGAAACAAGCGGAATTTGCTAAAAAAAATGCCGAGATCGCAAAAACAGGGTTAGCTCCAAATGGTGTGGATTTTGAACCAGTTGGTGTGACTAGTGATATCAAAGAATTGTATGAAAAGCACTCGATCGGATCGATCAGTATCCCAAGTATCAAGGTCAATATCCCATTATTTGATACGACGACAGCTGAATTGTTGCAGATCGGAGCAACCGTCGTACCAGGTACTTCTTATCCGACTGGTGGAGAGGGAACGCATTCGGTGATTGCGGCACATAGTGGGATCCCAGATCGTGAGTTGTTTACCGATCTAGAAAAGGTCAAGATCGGGGATCAGTTTGTACTGACCGTTTTAGATGAAAAACTAGCCTATGAAGTCGATAAGATCATAGTCGTGAAACCAGAAGAGACCGATAGTCTTCAAATCGAACCGGGCCGAGATATCGTTACGTTGATCACTTGTACGCCGTATATGGTCAATACAGATCGCTTGTTAGTTACGGGACATCGCGTGCCATATACAGAAAAATTAAAAGAATCGATTACCAAAAGCAATCAAGATCAAAATATCAAGCAACTGTTGATTATTGCCGGTTCGATCGTCGTCGTCGTTATCGGGATCGGGTTGCTTTACCGTGCATGGTATTTCTTTATGTTACGTAAACGAAAAATGGATCTAGCACTTAAAGTAATCGATCAAGACAAAAATCCAGTTGAAGGTCTTGAACTTACATTGTTTGACCGTAAAGGAAAAAAACAACAAAAACGAAATAAAGAACCCTTTATATTAAAAACTAATGAGAAGGGTGAAGTTTGTTTTGAACAAATCCCACGTGATCGTTATACTATTTTTCTTGTGAAACATAACGATGTATCGAAAGTTTCAATAGCAGGAATCAAGACATTGCATCAAAAAAATATTCGAAATTATTGGAAGAAAAGTCCATATACTCTAGAAATCAAAGAAAATCAATTGATTATTACTTACAAAAAATAACAAAGACCTTACATGTTGAGCATGTAAGGTCTTTGTTTTACCTGAAATTATGCGAATTCACATATTCACAAACTATTGTATTTAAATAATGAGTGTTTTAGAATCTGAGTAAAGCATTCAAAGGAGGAAGTAAGGATGATGAAATTTATCGAACCATTTATTGACGTAAAATTACAACTAGCGCAATATCTATATATCAACCGTGGTCAGTTGGATCAAAAGCGACTTTGCGAAGAATTAGAGATCTCACCATCTACATTTAAGCGCACGTTAGCTGAAGTTGAAGAATTGTACAAAGAGTTTTACTATAATGGAAGTTTTTATAATAGTCATTCACTTGTACGAATCGTCAAACGATATGTCAATGATTCCTCTCGTCTGTCTTTATTGAAGCTCTTGATTTTATATCCTGGTGAAGGAGCAGACTTTTATAAACAACATTTACTTTTATCTGATGCAACCTTCAGTCGGACGATCCAGCAATTAAAAAAAATACTAGTACCATATAATATTCAAATCAAAGTGTCCTCAGGTTACTGGATAAACGCCAATAATAAAATCGAGTGGGTCATGTTTGCGACGCATGTTGCAAGCACTTACTTTTGGGATCAAAATGAATTAAGACAGATAATTATTGATTACGGCGGAGAGTCATTCTTAGAAAACGAAAGTGCAGCAGAACTCGAACGATTTTCTTTTGCGGATCATCCATTTGTGCATATTTTTTACACGAATATCTATTATTTTTCATTGATTTATCAATATCAAAAAAATCAACGAGCGAAACCAGAAATAGCCATTGACCATACGAGTGCATTGGTCCATTTAAAAGAGGCGACAGAAGAAGTACGTAGAAAATACCACGCTCGAATTGCCCATACGATCCATACAGTACTGTATGAATCATTAGATCCGACAAAACGCGAGCGATTGATCGATTTGCTTTTAGCAGTTGCTTTTCAATGGGAATTGTTTCCGTATGATGTGGACGTGGTTGATTTGCGTCAAGATTATTTTGTACGTAAGATGACTTATCTGCATCCTAAACGAGAACAAATATTGACTGAGTTTATCGATCGTATGACGCATTTAGTCCACGTACCATTTACCGGACGTCGGACTAGTCTGATGTATCTGTTGATTTCTGAAAATATTTTTACATTTGAGAAGCGAGAAGCGTTTACGGTGTTTGTGTATTCCTCTCTTGGGAAGAATCATCGCTCCTTCTTACTAGAACATCTAGAACCCTTACGCAACTTTTATCCCGAACCTTTTCAAATCGTAGAAATCCAAAAACCAGAAGAGGTCTTATCAGATAAACAAGCGATCGTTTTGACGAATCAGGCTTTTGATTCTATCCCTAGTGCTAACCAATACATTGTGAGTGACTATCTAACGACGCGTGATTTTTTACAATTTAGCGTCTGGCTTAAAGAGCGTACGAGTCATACTTTGGATAATGTACTGTAATTATTTCTTTTTCAAGGGGCTCGCAAGTCGTTAAATTATAAAAAAAATAACATAAATCATCAAAAATGACTAACTCCACGTCATTTTTGATGATTTTTTTAATTACGCTAGTCATTTAACTTTATTTTTCACTAAAACGTTGAAGCAGCCCGTTTTCATTTTACTACCATAGTTTGTGAAAAAAGCAAATTTTTCTTCACTAATAACAAAAAATAAGCATAAAAATCGAATAGTTGTGTACAACTGAACAGAAATCCGTATAATCATTTTCGAAATAACGTTTGTCTGAATATAACTATAGGTTAGTTACGATGGTTATTTAATAAAAGGGAGAGGGAGAGATGCAAAGACAAGCACGAATCTGTTTAACACTATTGTTTGGACTATTATGTGGTTTGATTTGTCTGAGTATTTCCCATACAGTAGTTGCTCAAACGCAAGAAAAGATCGTTGAGACCGATAATATCAAGCTGAGCTATCAGCAGCTTGAAGATAACGCATCCACGGTCACAATACATTTTACTGTAAAAGAGACACTTCGAGATCCCATCGTTGGCATAGAGTTGATCGACGTTGATCTCCAAAAATTTAAACCAATCAAAAATGAACAAATCGTCGATAGTACAAATGAACAAATCAAATTTAAACCGACAACAAATCAATCAGAGTATCAAATCAGTTTCGAGCAAGTTAGCCCGAGTGATTCGTTATCATTTTCTATACGTATATTTACGCAAAAAGAAAATGAAAATCAAAAAGAACTACCATTAGATACACTTGAATTACCGCTAGATACAATACTAAATCAAAAAGAAACTGTTTCAACTGAAGTTGCTACTAGAGAAAGTAGTACAACTCAATCAAATGAAGAACCAAAACCGAGTACAACGAGTATAGAAGAAACAGAATCGTCAACGACACAAACAATAGATACAAAGATACAAACATCTGAACAATCGACGGACGAGGCGACTGAAAGTGTACCTCAGATCGCACGTACGCTAAGCACACCGCTTCGTGCATCGATTACGAATAACTACACACAAAAATACGATAATCAGAATGAGTCATCTTACGTCAACAACTATGATTTCATCAATAACAGTGGATTATTTTCATTGACTACGAATACATTTGATACGAACTATCAAACGATCGATACCGAAAGAAATAATCTTGTACGAAAAATCGTTCGACCGACAGAAGAACAAAATACATTTGAAGTGCAACTAGATGTGATCGGTAAACAACTAAAAACACAAAAGAATCTTGATGTGGTCATTGTATTGGATCAATCAGGAAGTATGACGAAAAATGAGAAGTGGACCAAATCGACCCAAGCAATCAAAGATTTTTCAACCTCTCTACTAGCCTCAAATAGCAACAATCGTTTAGGTATTGTTACCTTTGGTTCGAAAGCTGGAAATATTTATGCCAAATTCAACAACATGGGAAACAGAAGGGATGTTCATTATTTTACGAATACGCCTGATGCAATCGAAAAAAATTTGACTAAGCCAGATGGCAGTAGCGGGACACCGACATTTTTCGGACTAGAGGCCGGAGTGTATTTACTTAATGAGCTGAATACCCGAGTAGATTCTCAAAAAGTGCTCATTTGTCTGACGGATGGAGAGCCTTCATATTGGTTAACCGATGCAACATACAAATCGTTTGCTAGTAAGTTAGCAAATAAAACAGTAACTGAGTCTACTGGTGAATATACGATGAAAATTTCAGGTAATAAATCTTTAGCAGGAGATGGCTATAGCTATCAAGAAAGTAACGATAAAAAAATTCTTGGTAAAGATAACTATACTTCGGGAATTCAAAAAACGACGGAGTTTATTACTAATTTATACGCTAAAACACCTTCGATCTCTAAGTTTGCCATCAATTTAATAAATACGGTGGATCCAGTCAAACAAAAAGAACTAACAGAATTGCAAACCGAATATACACAGTTTAAAACGACTGAACCTAAATATTACAACTATTTTTTAAGATACGAATGGTTTTTTATTTTTAGAGTACCGATTTATGATACACAAAAATATCAACAAGATTTAAAGGCATGGAATGAGAAAAACCAAGCGTATCAAACAAAGATTGCCGAGTTAGATGCTGATGTAAACAGCAATGCACAGAGTTCTTTGACTAAAGATCAATTGATTAGCGTGACAAAATTTTTAAATGTGCTTGCTCCAAATGGATTGGTCCAAGCGGATCCTCAAACTATGAATGATTTAGTCAATAAGCTAAATGAAAAATTGATTGCACTGAGAAGTACTATTTTCAATGCACAAGTAGCTGAGAAAATCAGTGATCAAGTCGTTTTGATACCAGAAAGTATTTCTGAAGAAAGACTAGTAGTTGCAAACAATCAAGTCCAAGTAACTGAAAAATTAACTGGAACTCAAGATAGGATTCAAGATAATCAACAAAAAATTGTGATCGACAATCTGACTTTAGGTGGATCCGACACGACGCGCGAAGGGTATCGTTTGCGCTACCAAGTAAGATTAAAACCTGAATCGATGGATTGGGCTTTTAAAACAACGAGTACGACAACGATCACAAATCAAAATCAAGTATTTGACAATGTTAAAAATCCACAGATCCGCAATCAAATGCGAAGGATCACCATCGATAAACTTTGGGATACAACACGTAAACAGTCTTCAGAAACACTCGATTACCATGACTATCAATTATTTGCCAATGATCAACTGATAACCAATGAGTCACTCAATGAAACGATCGATGGAATCTTATTGCCAAATAAAATAGAAACCGCTGACGTTATACGTTACAAAAACCTGCCTATGCGTGATCAAAAGGGTCAATTGATCAAGTACCGAGTAAATCATGTTTATCGAAAAATAAACGATCAGTATGGCGATTACAAAGTAAACTTGAGTGCGACGGATTTTAATAATGATTTTGGAACAGCACTTTATCCTGAAAATCAGGCGAGTGCACAATATACATTAAAAACTACTGATTTTTCATTTATCAAAATGGATCAAAATAATCCGTTAAAAAATGTTGAGTTTTCGCTACGTTCAAACTCAGAAGAAGTCAAACGTACATCAGACAAAGATGGAAATGTACAATTTACTGGACTTACCAAAGGAGAGTATACATTAGTCGAAAAGACTCCTTTAGGATACCAAAAGATTGCCGATCAAATAGTGAAAGTCACCGATCTAACAGATGAACAAGTAAAGATCGATACTGATGCAACACAAATCAAAGATGGGAAATTACTAAACAAGCTCAAACCATTCGTGTTGACGATTGAAACTTGGAACACACAGAAAAATAAAGAGCTGACAAAGGATACAACCTATAAAGTAATGAAAGATCAAGTCGAAATCAAACCAAATGCTGATGGAACGTACAATTTGGTTCCAGGACAATATGAGTTGACACAAATCAAGACGCATGCGGACTATGTTTTAGCATCAAAGCTTCCATTTGAGATCAGTCAAGAGAATCAACTACGAATTAACGAATCATTAAATACGATTTTTTCTGGAACATTGACGCTCACATCAAAAGATGGTGCAAATCGCTTAGATCTAAAAGTACTGAATATGAAAAAAGGACAGCTACCTGAAACTGGTGGTAGCGGCCACCGATTTACAACGATCCTTTCATTGTTATTGATTACCTGTGCAAGTATGATGGCCTTGGCTTTAGGACTACAGCATATACGGGGAGGGAAATAGATGAAGTATTTATTTTGCATCTTCGCTTGCATCAGTTCTTATTTCTTCTCGGCAACAGTCCTTGCACAAGAAGAGACAACGTTAGTCTTACATGCGATGGGTGAGTCTACGTTAGACGAACAACGTCTGATCACGCAGTACCGAGTGTATGATATTACCGATAATGTAAAAAGCAATCGACAATATGATCAAGATCGTCATGAATACCTTAAAAATTGGGCAAAGAAAAAAGGAACGGAAGTTGAAAAATGGATCCAACAGCAACAAATCCTTGAGATCCCTTTATCACCTCAACAAACTTTTTTATTAAATACCGACGAAGCGTTTCATGCCTATCTAGTTTTGAAAAAAAGTCAGAATGACGAACAAGCGCATCCAATCGTATTTACAACGCCCTTAGTCGATGCAAAAACTGGTACGGTATTAAATCAAATTACACTTTTTCTAAAACCTGAGTTACCTGCAAGTGTGGAAACGGACTTTCAACATCCACCACCAGATAGTGCAAATAAAATAAATACTTTTAAACGACTACCGAGCACCAATGAAGCAAAAGGGACTATAGCCTTTATTGGCGCGATTTTATTGATGCTAGGTAGTGTGTTGTATATCCGAAAAAAGGCAGTAAGGAATTAAAAAATAGAATAAAACATTTATGGAGGAAGAAAAATGAAAAAAAGAATCTTGGGGATTTTAGCAATCGCGTTTATGGTGATTCCATTATTGTTAAGTGGATTGTCTGTAAAAGCAGAAGAAACAGAAATCGCGCGAGGATCGTATGTTGATAAGTCAGTTAATTTGACCATCCATGCATTACAATATGATCAAACAGATGAAGATGGCGATGTAAACAATGGAAAAGGTCAACACGCCATTCCAAATCAACAAAATACCGGTAGTGAGATGCGAGTAGGCGAGAAAGGTGATTTCACTGGAACACCAATTTCAGGAGTTACGTTTGATATTTATGATATTACAGACTTTTATAAAGAAGGAAACAATGGTGTTACAGCCAGTGATATCCAACGTGCTGTATATTACAAAAAAGTTTTAACGGGAACAAAAGGTAGCTTAGTTTACAATCAGGATAATTTGAAAGAAACAACAGTTAAAACGGATGGTGATGGGAAAGTTCAGACTGAAAACACATTACCAGTAGTAGAAAAAGAAAAAAATCTTTTCACCGCTTACTTGATCGTACAAAGAGATTCAGGAAAAGATACACTAAATAAAGCGTATCCGATGGTCGTGACGTTACCCGTTTTTGAACGCGATTCTAAAACTGGAGAGAATACAAGTGGTGGTGAATTATTAACGAATATCCATTTATATCCTAAAATGGAAAAAGGAAGTATCTTCGCAGAACCAACAGATCCAAAGGCACCAACAGATCCTAATGATCCGAATGATCCTAAATATCCTGTAGATCCTACAGATCCGAATAATCCAGAAAATCCAGTTAACGATCCAGACTATGTAGGAAATAAAGGAGTACGTCAATCGGTCGACTACAATCAAACCATTACGTATGGATTTAACTTGACGATCCCAAGAGGAACGTTGACAAATCCAGGAGGAGATGACTATAAAATTAGCTTTAATTCAACTGATACAAAAGTTGACTACAGTGGACATTTAAATGATAAACAAATCAAATTATATACAAAAGATGGCGAAGTTCCATCTGCTCTATATAAAGCCACTAATGATTCGATTACTTTTCGCAAAAGTAGCACACCTACAGATACTTTAGAAGGAAAAGTGATTAGAGTACTTTTTACTACGAGTTTGAAAGATACGACACCACTTGATACAGATATTCCATTAAAAGTAAGTGGAACGACTAAAGACGGTGTACCTGTTTCTTTTGACTTAAAATCAGTTTACACTGGTGGGTCTCACTTTAAAGTGATCGATTCAAATGCAGATAATAAAACGACTATTTTAACGCAATTTATTACAAATAGTAGATTTTATATTACGAAAACAGAAAAAGGAAAACAATATTTTGCAGAAGTAACACCTGGAGAAGAACAAGTTGATACGACCAAAACTGAAACTGATGATGCGAAGAAGCAAGAAGAATTCGTGAATTCTAAGCGAACTAAATCATTTAAATTCGATAAATGGACAGAAATAACAGAAGATAACAATCCTTCAAAGAATCCTAGTACGACTAATACTTTTATGGATTTTGCGGTTAAAGATGAGGACATTACTGGGGACAATAAACGCGTAAGTACGACATTTTTAGTTGAAGGCTTGAAAGATACTGGAAATAGTGAGAATGGAACAAAATATCAAGTTCAACAGGTCAAATCACATGATTTATATGTCAATCCAAAAGCGAAAGTGTTAGACTTTACCGTTGATGGTGGATCAGTTAAAGAGATGCAAGCTAATAATACAACAACTTTTGCTGCCACAGAAGATCTTGAAAAATACAATGCTATCAAAAACGTGAAAAAAGGATTCTTGCCGTCTACTGGTGGTACAGGGATCTTAGTCTTCTTAGTAGTCGGGATTGCTTTGATGGGCGGATCATATATCTGGTTCAAACGTTCAAAAGATTCAGCTGAAGTTTAATCCATAAAAAAAGAACAATCCTTTTATAAAGGGATTGTTCTTTTTTGCTTATCTTGAATGTCCTACGATCGCATTGCCGCTATATCCGAAACCGACACGTGTGATATTAGGGTTTAATTCCCAATCACGGTGACCAGTACCGCTCGCTGTGATCATATTTGTTTCATAATACCATGCATTGATTACAGGAATTCCTGGTGCAAAGTAAAAGGCTATGACTTCGTCCGCGCGACGCCAGTGGTCGTTTGGAATATTGTAGCCATTATTTGCCATCGTGTATGCACGTGCAGTCGCAGTAGCTGCTAGATCAGCATCCCAAACAACTGGATTCAATCCTTTTGATACGCGAAGGTCATTTAAGGCATTTAAAGTCGCATCACTTGATACAACGGTATTTGTTGGTGTGTTTGTATTCGTATTTGTATCGATTACTACGGGTTTATCTTCACTAGGTGTAGATGGTGTTACGACCACAGTAGTTTCTTCTTTTGGAGTTGTCGTAGTTGTACCGACCACAGTTAGTTTTTGTCCAACGAAAATCATATTCACGTTACTTAGATTGTTCCAAGAAACGATATCGTCGACAGAGACACCATTTTTATCTGCAATCGTGCCAATTGTTTCACCTGATTGAACCGTATAAATTCCGTTAACTGCCACATTTTCTTGCTTAGGTGTTTCAACGGGAGCTGGTGTTTCAACAGCAGGTGTTTCCACAGGAGCTGGTGTTTCAACAGCTGGAGTTTCAACAGGAGCTGGAGTTTCAGCAACCGGAGTTTCAGCAACCGGAGTTTCAACAGCCGGAGTTTCAGCAACCGGAGTTTCAGCAACCGGAGTTTCAACAGCCGGAGTTTCAGCAACCGGAGTTTCAACAGCCGGAGTTTCAACAGCCGGAGTTTCAACAGCCGGAGTTTCAACAGCCGGAGTTTCAACAGGAGCTGGAGTTTCCGCAACAGGTGTTTCAACAGGAGTTGGGGTTTCTGCATTTTGTTCGATCGTTAATGTTTGACCAATAAAAATCAAATGAACGTTTGCCAATTTATTCCATTGACCGATTTCATTGACACTAACGTTGAAACGATCTGCGATAGCACTAACCGTATCACCGGCTTGTACAGTATAAGAAATTTTTGTTTTTGCGGTTTCAGTAGGTGTACTCGTTTCAATCGTTTGTTGTGTCGTAGTACCCACTACTAGCTTTTGGCCCACAATGATTAAATTTTGATTTTGAATTGAATTTTGTTCAACTAGTGACGCGACAGTGGTGCTATAGGTTTGAGCAAGGTCACTTAGTGTATCACCTGCTTGAACCGTATGTGTCAGGGTTTGAGTCGTAGCTGTCTGATTGGCATCAGTTGTTTCGTCAGCACGGACAGTTTGATTCTCTAATGCGACGGTAATCCCGCCAAGTGTCGTAGCAGCCATTGTAGCAATCAATTGTTTTTTCATACCTGGTTTATCACTCCTTAAGTCAAGCTTTATAAGTTTTAAGATTTCTTAATCTTCACTCATTATAAGCCGAATTTATGGAATTTGCTAAAAAAAAATCCATTTGACTTTTATTTGTAACATTTCTAGCAAAAATGCAACGAACATTTTCGTAAGATATGACACAATTTAACCATAAAATGACAAAAAGACTTACTTTTGATATTTTTGCTCTAAAATACGTTGATATTCCTGTGTCATACCAAAGTAACTTAGGCGAAAGGCATTTTCTTTTTTGGGGTCTAGAGTAAACGGAAGTGTACGGCTAATTTTTCTGGTAATTGTTGTTGAAAGGAGATTCAAATATTCAAGTAGATTGTTTGGTTGCGGAATCGTATGGCTAGATAAACTTTGGATTGGTGTAAAGAGCAAATGACAATGGATCGCGCGGGTGATTTGCTGTTCTAATGAAGGAATTTGTTTGGTGACGTCAACTTGAAGACCATTATCTAAACAGATCCGTGTGTGGTAGCGTTGCTTTTTGAGTTCAGCAATATGTCCTGGATTTAACCAGATCGTCGTTTGATGTTGGATGTTTTCAAGTGGAAATAAACTGAATCGACCATTACTGACGGGAATCGTGTAATTTTTTTTCGTATATGCGCTTAAGTAAAGTTCACGGTAATGATCATAATCTAGATTAAAAGAATGCAGCCAATCGTTGACGATCTCAAAACCTGTTTGATCGATAACTTGGATTTTTTCTTTAAAAAAGACGAAAGTACAAGGATCCTTGGTAGTTGTGAAAGGGATGAGTGCAAGGATCTCTGAGCGAAAATCAAGTGAGGGTGTCAATTCGAGTAATGATAGGCAATGCGTTAAAAAGGTATCCGTTAGTTGAAGTGATGGGTGTGTTTCTTTTAAGACAGCATATGAAAGTGAAAAACTTAGATTTTGATTTTTTGAATAAAGATCGTACATAACTAAAATTCCTCCAGACACATTAAGATGTTATATTTTTTCTGTTATTTAATATTATTAGCATATTTTTTCTGTAAATGGAAGCGGTAACGATAAATTTGATCTAAAATATCGTGATTTGTCCATAATCGCGTAATAGCCATTTTTGTAAACTAAGATTACCTCGAGGAAATCTTATAAGGATGTGCCGATATGCTAAAGAATATAGACGAGATAGTGTTGGAAAAATATGAACGTTTGATCTATAAAGTGTTATCTGATAGTCGGATTTTACTCTTTAATCCCTCTTATGAAGACTGGGCTCAAGAATTACGGATGTGCTTGGTGCAACTAAGTACGACTGCCGTTACGCTTGATGAATTTGAGTCGTGTTATCCATTGGCTTATTTATATCGTAAATTAAAATGGGCTTTAGTCGATTTAAGACGCAAAGAGCAGCGTGAAGGACATGAGCTGATTGATCCGGCAGAGTGGAGTATGCAAATAAAATCAGAAATCACTAACAATGAAGATACCAAACTATTGATCGAAGCCTTTTATCAACAATTGGGTATAGCTGATCAAGAAAAACTACGTGCATTAGTAGAGGATCAGCCATTATCCAGACAACTTCGAGCTTACTACCGCAAGACATTACGAAAAAAATTTAATGAATTTAGATAATTCTTTTGACATTTTAGCAAGTTATTTCGTTTATAAGGGTGTAAGGCGCGCAACTTACAACAACTACTAAGGAGGAACAGATATGAAAGTGACAGAAAAAACAGGGGTACGTATTGAAATGACCGATCAAGACACGCAAAAGACAGTTAAGCAAAATTTTAGCAATATTCGTGCAGATCAATCAGATGCTTCCTTATTAAAGTTAGCAGAAGTGGTAGGAGAATTAGCTAAAGAAAAAGCCGACGTGCAAGGCACTTATCAAGTTGTTGAATACCAAATCTTAAATGATACTAACCAATAGGAGGAATAAATAAATGAAAAAATTACATGTGACGTTCTCAAATGAATTAGGTAAAAAACACTCATTTAGTCCCACTATCGCTTCTGAAAATCTTAGTGCTCAAGAAGTGAAAGCAGCTGCAGACAAGTTAGCAAGTTTGAATGTTTTTGCAAAAGACGGCATCTTATTGTATCAAAAAACAGAGTCAGCAAAATATGTTGAAACGATCGAAACAGAGCTATTTTAAACAATCGATCCACGTGTCGTGTACACGTGGATTTTTTTGAAAGGAGAATTCAATGATTATCGACATTAGTGAATGGCAACGGCCCGACCAAATCAACATGGCGTTACTCGCTCCACAAGTAACGGGCGTCATTATCCGTGTACAGTACGGATTTGCAAAAGAAGACGACTACTTTAAAGAACATTTACGAGCATTTCAGCAATACAAGATCCCTTGTGCGGTATATGCTTGGGTGAGGGGAGATTCTGAAGCACAAATGATAAAAGAGGCGCGTGCTTTTTATGAACGTGCGAAAGCATTTGATCCTGTATTTTGGTGGTTAGATGTGGAAGAGCAGTCAATGTCAGATATGCGTAGAGGATGCGAGATCTATCGTCAAACATTGAAAGATTGTGGTGCCAAATATGTTGGTGCGTATATCGCCAATCATCTGTATGCACAATTAAATCTAGACACTACAGCATTTGATGCGATTTGGATCCCGACATATGGTCGTAACACAGGTATTTTTGAAGGTAGTACGCCAACAGCGACAACGCGATTCGACTTGCATCAATTTACCTCAAATGGTCGCCTTAAAGGCTATAATGGACCATTAGATCTTAATCGCTTAAATCACGTAACGTTTGAACAATTGTTTCCATCTTCAGCTAAGGTAGAGGCATCGAAAACACCAGTAAATGAGAAAGAAGGAATTAAGATGCGAACATTTCGCTTACAAGCACCGATTTATTTACGAACGGCTCCGACCATCACCTCTAAAGAGATTACGCTACTTCCTAAAGATGCTTTAGTCCGTATCCAAAATATCCATATCAAAGAAGGATATCTATGGGGTGAGCAAGCTCGTGCGGATGGTAGTAAGGGCTACTTGGCGCTAGGGACATTTTCAAGTTACGGTCAATTGTTATAAATCAAAGCAACCACAGAATTGATGTGGTTGCTTTTTTTAGTGTGAAACGCTTGTTTTTTATAAGATAAGATGATACAGTTCTTATGAATAATAAGTACAGTTTGTCTGGGTTGTCCATCAAATCGAAAAGAGGCAAACGAGAAAGTAGGAAGTTATGCGCTATTATATAATGCCTAGTCGTGATATTCGTCGGAATTTAGCCACTGAAGAATATGTCATGGATCATGCACCATTAGATGAACCGTTGCTTCTGTTATATATACAGGAACCCTGTGTTATAATTGGGCGGAACCAAAATGTGTATGAAGAAATCGATTTGACATATTTGCGTGAGCAAAATATTACACTGACACGAAGAATCTCTGGTGGTGGAGCTGTTTATGATGATTTAGGGAACTTGAGTTTTAGTTTCGTAAGTCGAAAAGGTGACGTGACGTTTGGTGATTATGAAGGAGTGACGACACCGATTTTAGAAGCTTTGAAAGCCATGGGTGCCAAAAAGGTCTATGCTGGTGGACGCAATGATCTATATCATGACGGTCGTAAATTTTCTGGTAATGCGATGTATAGCAAACATGATCGTACATATTCTCATGGAACCTTGATGTATGATGTTGACCTAGACGTCTTGCAACAGATTTTGACCGTAAACAAAGAAAAAATCGCCTCAAAAGCCACCCCGTCGGTTCGTAAAAATGTAACGAACCTTAAACCGCTGCTTACTTCAGATTATCAGACTGCAACGACCGAAGCGTTTCGTGATCAGTTACTCTTACAATTGTATCAAGCTGATTCATTTTCACAAATCAAAGATAAAGAATTGCATCTATCAAAACAAGATGAGCAAGAGATCGAAAAACTGTTTCGCAGTAAATATGCGAATACCGATTGGATCTTCGGGAAGTCACCGGCATTTGAATTGAAAAATCGTGTACGTATTCCTAAAGTTGGGATCGTAGAAGTTCAAGTGGCGACAAGTGAAGGCCGTATCGCGCACATTCGTTTTTTAGGTGATTTCTTTGGGAGTTTACCAGTATCTGAATTGGAAGAAAAACTACGTGGACAACCGTTTCGTTATCAAGCGATCTCAGACGTGTTAGCTACGTGTACATTGTCTGATTATATTTTACATTTGACGAATGAAGAATGCTTATCGTTATTGTTTGCGTAAAGGAGAATATACATGATCGAATTGATCGATATCAGTAAAACTTATCAAGCGACGCAAGCTTTAGCCAATCTCTCTTTAACGATCTCAGATGATGAGATCGTAGGGATCGTTGGCAAAAGTGGTTCTGGAAAAAGTACCTTGCTTCGTTTGATCAACGGTGTAGAACATCCGACTACCGGAAAGATTCGCATCGATGGACAAGAATTGCAACAGTTGTCCAAAAAAGCGCTACGGATGCAAAAAGCGAATATGGGCGTGATCTTTCAACAGTTTGATTTATTGAATAATTTGACTGTAATCGAAAATATCGCCTTACCGCTGAAAATCCAACGGCAAAAAAATCCAGAGCTCGTAGCAGAATTACTGCATTTTGTTGGCTTAGCGGATAAAGCAAACATGTATCCTGCTTCGCTATCTGGTGGTGAAAAACAACGTGTAGCGATTGCGCGTGCATTAGTAAGACGACCCAAGTTCTTATTGTGCGACGAAGCAACAAGTGCACTTGATGAAACCAATACAAAAGAAATCATTATGTTATTAAAGAAAGTCCATCAGCGATTTTCTCCCACGATCTTATTTGTCAGTCATGAACTTGAGACTGTCAAACAACTCTGTACCCGCGTACTTGTATTTGAAAATAGTCAGTATTTAGGTGAAGTCCTCAATCATCCAGAGACCGTTGATCAGAATGAACTCAATTACTTTGAGACTGTGAAAGCGAGGTTTGTCTAATGGATACTTTTGATACTGTCTTGTTTTATTGGCCTGAATTAGTCGTTTCTTTAAAAGAAACTGCAATCATGATGAGCATCTCGTTAGTATTTTGCTTAGTTATTGGATTGCCTTTAGGCGTTTCTCTTTATTTAGTCAACCCCTCCCAAAAACACAACCATCCCTTTTTATATTACAGTTTAAATTTCATCATTACATTGATTCGTTCGTTCCCGTATTTATTACTTGTCGTTACATTGATTCCTGTAACCCGCGTACTTGTAGGGCGTGCATTTGGTCCGATACCAGCGGCTGTGCCATTGAGTATTGTGGCAATCGCGATCTTTGCGCGTTTAGTTGAACAAGTATTATTGGATCTACCTGAAGCGACCCATCAGTTGGCCGATTCTTTAGGTGTGACCCAGTGGCAATTGATTTGGCATTTTTTACTTGTCGAAGCAAGAAGTGGGCTTGTATTAGCCTTTACGACAACGACAGTCAGTTTAGTCAGTTATTCTACCGTGATGGGGATCGTCGGAGGTGGCGGGATCGGTGATTTTGCGATCCGTTATGGGTATCAGCGTTATGAATATGGCATCATGTATGTGGCGATCGTCTTTATGATCGTTTGTGTGTTTGGAATTCAGCTAGGTGGAAACGCACTAGCTAGAAAAATAGATAAAAGAAAGTAGGAAGAAAGCAACATGAAAAAATGGGTATTAGGTGTAGTAGCATTCGCAACAATGATCGGATTAGGTGCTTGTGGGACAAGTGAGAAAACCGATAGCAAACAAGAAGATAAAGTCATTAAAGTAGCCGCACAAGCGCCTCCAATGACCGATATCGTAAAAGTAGCCGCAAAAGAAGCCAAAAAAGATGGTTGGGATATCCAATTGGTTCAAGTAAATGATAATGTCGCGTATAATGATATGGTTATGGGTGAAGAAGCCGATGCAAGTCTAGCACAACATAAACCATTCATGGAAAAATACAATCAAGAAAAGAATGCGACTTTAGTAGCGTTACAACCAATCTACGATGCCAAAGTAGGATTTTATTCAAAAGAGTATGATTCGATCGACGCATTACCTGAAAATAGTAAGATCGCACTACCAAGTGATGTGTCAAATGAAGGACGTGCCTTAGCTATTTTAAATGACTATGGTATCATCACGTTAAAAGATGGTGTGGGTGCTAACGGTACTGTCAAAGATATCGTCGAAAATCCGAAAAACTTTGAATTCATGTCTGTTGATCTGTTGAATTTAGCTGAAGCGTATAGCGAACCAGATGTCGCGATGGTTTATAACTATCCAACATATATCGCTAAAATCGGGTTAAAACCAAGTGATGCGCTCTTTTTAGAAAAAACACCAGATAGCCGTTTTTCGATCCAATTAGTCGCTCGTGAAGACAACCAAGATTCTGAAAAAATCAAAGCATTGAAAAAAGCTGTAACAAGTGATGCGGTGAAAAAATTCTTAGAAGATGAGCATAGCGATACATTGTTAGTTGCCTTTTAAGAAAAGTGTGATTATGGCTCTTTTGTGAAAAATAGCGAATGAAACTAGCGCAATACTGGACTTTTTGGTACAATGACTAAGGACTATTTAAACACAAAGGAGACGTTCACATGATATCAGCAAGCGATTTAAAAGCTGGAATGACATTTGTTCAAGACGGTAAATTAATTAAAGTATTAGACGCAAGTCACCACAAACCAGGTAAAGGAAATACAGTAATGCGTATGAAATTACGCGATGTGCGTTCTGGCGCGACTTACGATACAACATTCCGTCCAGAAGAAAAATTTGAAAAAGCACACATCGATACCAATACTGTACAATACTTATACACAATGGACGATACAGCATTCTTCATGGATCTAGGTACATATGATCAATACGAAATCCCAGTAAACACTGTGGAAAACGAAATGAAATATATCTTAGAAAACATGGAAGTGAAAATCCAATTCTTTGGTGATGAAGTGATTGGGATCCAATTGCCAACAACTGTCGTATTGACTGTTGCTGAAACACAACCTTCAATCAAAGGGGCAACAGTAACGGGTTCTGGTAAACCGGCTACAATGGAAACTGGTTTAGTTGTCAACGTACCAGATTTCGTAGAAGCTGGCGAAGCACTTGAAATCAATACCGCAGAAGGTACTTACGTAAAACGCGCAAGCAAATAATACGAAAGCTGACTGTACCGCTTGCGGCATAGTCAGCTTTTTTCGTTTAAGTTGGAGGAAATAGGATGCAAGAATTATTAAAAGACCGCATCGATCGTTGGGCGAGCTTGCTGTTTATTAGCATCGCTATCGGCGTGATCGTAAGTGGCTTAGATGTCTTATTTGGACGTGTATTATTATGGTTGATCGCAACTTCTCATGAATTGAGACCGTGGATTTTCTTATTACTAGGTCCTGCGGGCTTGATCTTTATGTTTTTCTTTTTGCGCTATGGAAAAGAAAGTGTACAAGGGATGAATCTAGTATTTAAAGCCGGTCATGGAGAGGACGTTGAGATTCCGAAACGTTTGGTGATTTTTGTGACAGTCGGTACTTGGATCACGCATTTCTTTGGTGGAAGTGCTGGTCGTGAAGGTGTTGCAATCCAAATCGGTGGCACGATCGGTCAGTGGTTTGGTTCATTATCAAAGCGTATCGATCGTCGGGAATTTGTGGTCATCGGGATGGCTGCTGGATTTTCAGGATTGTTTCAGACACCGATCGCGGCGATTTTTTTTGCATTAGAAGTTTTAGTCGTAGGACGAATGCGTTATCAAGTCTTGATTCCTACACTTGTCGCGTCCTTTATAGCGAGTAGTTTGTCTCATTTACTCGGGTTAGAAAAATTTCATTTTGAGATCGTACCGGATATTTCAATCACACCCATCGTGTTTGTCAAGATTGTAATCTGTGGAATTTTATTTGGACTATGTGGTGCATTATTTGCTTACTTATTAAAAAAAGGCAAGCAACTAACACAACGAGTGATACCAAGTCCGATGTTACGTATTTTGATCGTCGGAGCGCTTGTGGGCTTGTTGATCCTCTTGTTTTTCAATGGACGTTACGCTAGTTTAGGGATGAATTTGATCGAAGGAACATTTAGTTCTGAAGCCATTTATCGTTATGATTGGCTGCTGAAACTACTACTGACGGTCATCACATTGAGTGCCGGATTTCAAGGTGGGGAAGTCACACCACTATTTGCGATCGGAACTACACTAGGTGTCGTATTGGCTTCAGTTTTAGGACTTCCAGTTTTACTCATCGCAGCATTAGGGTATGCAAGTGTTTTTGGTAGTGCCACGAATACGATTTTAGCACCTATTTTTATTGGTGCAGAAGTATTTGGATATGAGACGTTACCATTTTTCTTTATCGCCTGTGCCTTTTCGTATGCTTTCAATTTTAATCAAAGTATTTATGGCCAACAAAAGATTGCTTGGTTAGAAAAATAAGTAAACACTCCGATCTGTCTAAGGTAATGGCAGAGTCGGAGTGTTTTTTAGATACTGTTCTTTTTGCTTACGGCTTAATTTTTTAAAGGCCGCTTCCGCTTTCATGGCAAGTGAACGGGTATCAAAGGATTCTAAGTGGATCATCTGAAGAGGGCGTCTTGAAGGCAGTCGGGTGTATTTAGCACCGCGACCGTCGTTATGTTCGGTTAAACGCCGTTTTGGGTCGATCGTGTAGCCTGCGTAAAAGCTATGGTCTTGGCATTCTAATACGTAGAAATAATGGATACTCATCGATCTTCACCATAAAGCATTGTGTGCATTTCAGTACTATACGCTCCATTTTGATCGTGTGTAAAAAGTGGGGGGCTGACGATGAATCCTTCTTTTTTGCCACCTTTAATCCCTTCGATCAATAGAATATTTGCATCTTTATCTGCTTTAGGATAGACAAATTGCACGCGTTTAGGGATGATATTGTATTTTGTCATCGTCTCTAAAATCGCCAAAAAACGTTCAGGACGGTGAACGAGGGCGAGTCGACCAGTTGTTTTTAAGAGTTGACTACTGCTTTTGATGACTTGATCGAGTGTGGTTGTGATCTCGTGACGCGCAATCGCTAAATGTGGATTAGGATTTTTTTTGTGATCAGGTGCGTCAACAAAATAAGGTGGATTACAGACCACAAGATCGACGGAGTCATGTTGCACAGCTGTTAGACTATCTTTTAAATCGAGTGTATGGACAGTCATTTGCTGTTCTAATTCGTTTAATAAAATGCTACGTTTCGCCATATCTGCTAGACGCTCTTGTAATTCGATCTGAATAATCTCAGCAGATGTTCGTTGACTTAAAAATAAGCCGACTGCTCCATTACCGGCACAAAGATCCACGATTTTTCCTCGTTTTGGGATCCGTGGAAAATTGGCTAGTAAGACAGCATCAAGTGAAAACGAGAAGACCTCATCGCTTTGGATGATTTTTCGATCATTAGCGTATAATTGATCGATTCTCTCATTTGGATAAAGTTCTACCATGAATGGACTCCTTTCTAGTATACGCTAGCCATTATAACGTGTTTTTTCTAAATAAGAAACGGTAAAAGTACTTGTCAAGTAGTCGAATTTCTTGCATACTATTTGTAGAAACGAGAAAGGAAATGCCCATGTTTTTTACATTTATGCGTGGAGTCGTGCGCTTTGTGTTTTTTATCATCAATGGCAATGCTCATTATGAGAATAAAGAGGCGCTCCCAAAAGAAGAAAATTATATTTTAGTTGCCCCGCACCGTACATGGTGGGATCCGTTGTATTTGGCGATGGCTGGACGTCCGAAAAAATTCGCCTTTATGGCAAAAGTCGAATTGTTCAAAAATCCTGTTTTGGCCTTTATCCTACGTCATGCGAATGCTTTTCCAGTCGATCGTAAAAAACCAGGACCAAGTGCGATCAAAACACCAGTTAAAATTTTGAAAAATACTGATTTAAGTTTGATCATGTTTCCTAGTGGAACAAGACATTCTACTGAACTAAAAGGTGGAATGACCTTGATCGCTAAAATGGCAAAAGTACGCGTTGTCCCTTGTGTGTATCAAGGACCATTGACGTTTAAAGGGTTATTTTTACGTAAACGCGTCACGGTTCGTTTTGGTGAGCCGATTGATTTGAGTGATATCAAAAAAGTAGATGAACAAGGTTTGATGGAAGTCGAACGCCGTATCCAGCAAGCATTTGACGGGCTTGATCAAGCAATTGATCCAAATTTTGTATACAAAATCGAAGCGCAAGAAAATAAAAAAGAGGAAGCCTAGTGATTTTTCACTGGGCTTTTTCTGTTTCTTTTAGGAATAGATGGTATAATATCAAGAGAATCTTTTTTAGATGGTAGACGAAAGGAGTAGTATGAATGAAGTGGAGTATTCCAGAACGAATCATTGCCAAGGGCAGAAAATACCTCGAAAATGATCGTGTCCTTTCTGTGACCCCTGATCCAGCGCAACAAGTTTGGCATGCTCAAGTCCTTGGTAGTGAATTGTACCAAGTCGATTTAGATGCGACTGCAAAAGAAGAGGACTTTTGTCAATGTCCTTATTGGGAAGAACACCATTATTGCAAACATACGGTTGCTGTGGAATTGTATTTGCGACAAGAAGGTAAGACTAGGCAGTTGCCTAAAGATGCCGCTCCGGTGACATTTTCGACTTCAGATATGTTTACAAACGGCTTAAGCCGATTGCAAATCGAGACCCCACAACCACATCCACAACTGTCGATCGAAGTGTTGATCGAAGGGCTTGAGACCAATCCGTATCATGATGAGCTCGATGTGTTAGGTGTCAGTCTAAAAGTCGGCTTAGTGAATGAACGCCAGTATGTGGTCAAAAATGTATTTAAATTTTTGCAAGTCTTTATGGAAGAAAAAAGCTATGTTGCCAATAAAAAACACACCTTTGTCTTGGCACACCATGTATTTGATGAAGCGACAAGAAAGGTATTGGCTTATTTTAATGAGCTGACACAAACGCAACAGCTGCTTGGTCAGATGGGGATTCAAGTCAAAGGAAAACTAGATAAAAAATACTTTTTGTTACCAGTAGAACAGTTGCGCACAGTCCTTGAAATTTGTGAACCGATCACTTGTCTATTCCAGACGAAAGAAGCGACCACGTATGTACCTAAATTAGTTACGGGTGGCCGTCCGTTAGCCTTTTTTGTGACGAAAGAAACCGATCAGTTCGTCTTAGAGTTACAAGATCGTTTTGACCAATTGTTTCAACACTATAATTTAGCTATCAAAGAACGGACGTGGTACATATTGACCCCACGTCAAGTAACAGTCTATTTGGCGATGGATCAGTTAAGAAAACGTTTGGACGATGCTAAAGTCGTCTACAGCAAAGAAAAACTATCGGAGATGTTTCGTCAGATCGTACCTTTATTAGAAGAGATTGCCGAGGTAACGATTGCTCCAGAAGTTCATGAAATCGTGGCTGAATTTCCGTTACGGATTACGTATTTATTGAAAAAACGCAGACAAATGATCGACGCAAAGATCCATTTTACGTATGAGGATCGTTTGTTTTCAACAGATGAAGCAGAAAATACAGCAGTTGATGGTTCAAAAGAAGTCTTACGTGATCTAAAGCGTGAACAACAAGCACGTGATCGCATGAAGACTTTAGGATTTACTCCAACTGAGACGGGATTTGAAAAACCGATTCCTCAAAAAGAAGCGTTATTCCGCTTTTTTGCTTCAGAAATTCCGTACTTACGTGAGATAGGCGATGTTCGTATGGGGAAAAAACTACGAGAATTGTATTTAGACGGTCGTTTCGTGACACCAGAAATCTCAGTTGATGAAGAATCTTCTTGGTTAGCGGTAAAATTTGATGTCAGTGGTATCGGTGAACATGAAGTCGACGCAGTCTTGAGAAGTTTATTGCAACAAGATCAATTTTATACTTTAGAAAATGGTCAGATCGTCTCGTTTGAAACGGAAGCGTTTGAAGAAACCGCCCAAGTCTTACAACAATTGCGCCAAGGGTTCGAATTAGAAGATGGTGTCGTCAAAATTCCTAAAAATCAAGGATTGCTATTAGAAGAAACATTAGGTGAAAAAGTCCAGTATGGTTCGTCTTTTAAACAAATGACACAAGACTTATTGCATCCTGAAACCTATGAAGTCGCGCTACCTGAAGGGTTAAATGCGACATTACGCGACTATCAAGTAACGGGTTTTCGTTGGTTGAAGATGCTAAGTCACTATCAATTTGGTGGGATCTTAGCTGATGAGATGGGACTTGGAAAAACGTTGCAGACGATTTGTTATTTGCTATCTGAAAAACAAACAAATGGCATCTTGCATACCTTGATCGTGGCTCCAGCCAGTTTGACGTACAACTGGTCACAAGAAATCAAACAATTTGCGCCAGATCTTTCAGTCATGGTCGTCAGTGGAACCAAAGAAGAACGCGAGCAACAACTCGCACAAAAAGCAGATATCTACATCACGTCATATGCAAGTATGCGTAGCGATATCGATCACTATCAAGAGGCAACTCTAGATTATTTGATTTTAGACGAAGCGCAAATGGTCAAAAATAGTGGGACCAAAACAGCACAAGCGTTGCGATCTTTAAAGGTAACGCATCGCTTTGCCTTGAGTGGGACACCAATCGAGAATAATTTAGATGAACTATGGTCACTATTTCAAATGATCATGCCAGGATTTTTCCCAAATCGTGGCACCTATCGTCAATTGGCGACATCGGAAATCGCGCAAATGATCCAACCTTTTATTTTACGTCGGGATAAAACAAATGTGTTAAAAGATCTTCCAGAAAAAATCGAAACCAACTACTATAGTGGGCTGACCAATGAGCAAAAAACCATCTACTTGGCCTACTTGCGTCAAATGCAAGATGAGATCAACCAGATGGATTCTGCGACCTTTAAGAAAAATCGCATCAGTATCTTAGCTGGGTTAACGCGTTTGCGTCAAATTTGTTGTGATCCACGACTATTTGTTGAGGATTATACCGGTGGATCTGGTAAATTAGAGCAAGTCAAAGATCTATTGTTAGCAGCAAAAGAAAACAATCGACGAGTATTGCTGTTTTCACAGTTTACGAGTATGTTGACGTTGATCGAACAAGCTTTAGATGAGATCGGGTTGTCTCACTTTTATTTACGTGGAAGTACACCACCAAAAGAACGGATCGAAATGGTCGATTCCTTTAATGAAGGAGAAGGCGATGTCTTCTTGATTTCATTAAAAGCTGGTGGGACCGGGCTGAACTTGACTGGTGCGGATACGGTCATTTTATATGATCTATGGTGGAATCCAGCAGTTGAAGAACAAGCAGCAGGTCGCGCGCATCGTATGGGACAAGAAAAAGTAGTCGAAGTATGGCGCATGATCGCAGAAGGTACGATCGAAGAACGAATGAATACGTTACAAAATGAAAAACGTGAACTCTTCCAAAAAGTCATCCAAGGAAATGAAACGCAGCTTCAACAAATGACAGAAGAAGATATTCGCTTGATTTTAAGTATCGGAGAAGAATAAATAAACCGCAGCTGAACCTAGCTGCGGTTTTCATTATAGGAGGAAACTAGTGTTTAGACGTTTTTTTAATTATTACAAACCATATCGTAAGTTATTTCTATTGGATTTTGGTTGTGCTGTATTAGCAGGATTACTGGAACTGACGTTTCCAGTTGCGGTAAACGTGGTGATCGATCGGATCATGCCGATGAATAATTTTCGGTATATTTTATTGGCCTGTTTAGGCTTATTACTCTTTTATTTGATCAATACTGGTTTACAATATATCGTCGTCTATTTTGGCCATAAACTTGGAGTCAATATTGAAACCGATATGCGAAAAGAATTGTTTACGCATTTACAAAAGCAGTCGTTTACGTATTACGACAATCAAAAAACTGGAAAATTGATCAGTCGTTTGACAACGGATTTGTTTGAAATATCAGAAGTTGCCCATCATGGACCTGAAGACATCTTTATCACGATTATGACAATGACTGGTGCGTTTTTCTTGATGTATCAAATGCATGCCGCACTTGCGATCGCGACGATCATTTTAGTTCCATTTATTATTTTTGCGCTCTATTTTTTCAATCAAAAAATGACACAAGTCAACACTGATATCTATGATACGATCGGTGAATTTAATTCTGGAGTAGAAGCGGCTGTAAGCGGTGTTCGAGTGACGCAATCATTTGCCAACGAACACTTTGAAAATACACGATTCCAAGAATTGAGCGAACGCTATCGTCAAGCGAAAATCCGCTTTTACCAAGTCATGGCCGTTAGTTCCTCGTATAATTACTTATTTATTCGTTTGATCAACTTGTTTGCTTTACTTTTTGGTTCCTATTATACGATCAAAGGGGAGTTGTTGACTGGACAATTTGTCAGCTTTATCTTACTAGCTAATGTATTTGTCCGTCCAATCGAAAAAATCAATACAATGATCGAAAGTTATCCAAAAGGGATCGCCGGATTTAAACGCTTCACTGAAGAGCTCGATCGTCCGATTGAAATCAAAGATCATCAAGATGCCAAACGCTTAACGCACGTTATCGGAGATATCGTATATGATGACGTTTCATTTGCTTATGGAAATGCTCATCAAGTATTGAGTCATCTTTCACTAGAAATCAAAGCAGGAGAAACAGTTGCCTTTGTTGGACAAAGTGGATCAGGCAAAACCACATTATGTAATCTATTGCCGCGCTTTTACGAAGCGACTACTGGCCAGATCACCATCGATGGCCAAAATATCCAGTCGTTTACATTGGCTTCGTTACGCCAACATATCGGCACAGTCCAACAAGATGTCTTTTTATTTCCCGGAACGATTCGTGAGAATATCGCGTATGGAAAATTAGACGCAACAGAAGCGGAGATTTTAACAGCAGTGCGCCTTGCGCATTTAGAGCAAGTTATTGCACAAATGGATCAAGGCTTAGATACGATCATTGGTGAACGTGGTGTGAAACTATCTGGTGGGCAAAAGCAACGAGTGGCGATCGCGCGGATGTTTTTAAAAAATCCACCGATCTTGATTTTAGACGAAGCAACTTCAGCGCTCGATACAGAAACTGAACAAGTCATCCAAGAGTCACTTGATACTTTAGCCAAAGGCAGAACGACGATGATCATTGCCCATCGTTTGGCAACGGTCCAACATGCAGATAGAATCATCGTGGTTAGTCCAAATGGGATCATCGAACAAGGCAGCCATGAAGAATTGCTAGCAAACAAAGGTGCGTATCAAAAATTATACGATGCGCAGTTTCGTTCGTTGGCCTAGACAACTTGTTTGACAGAATGGTTTAAAACATACTATTATAGAACACATATTCTAATTAGAATAAAATGAGCTCGTGAGAAATGTTACGAACTATTTCAAATGTTTTGGACTGAGCATAAAGGTAACGCTTTCTAAATGTATTTAAGTACACAAGTTATTTATGGATCTGTAAAAAAAATTAAAAAATAATTTGGGTTCTTAACAAACTCTTAACCTTTGATTAAACCCGGTACAATAACGTTTGTAAATAATTTTAATGTTCGTTATTTCCGAGTGTGCAAAAAAAAGAGGTAGTATTCTATTGATTAATCTTGTATAATAAAACAATAAAGTGAAATGGCGAACTACTTCGTCATTTCTTAAAATAAAGGAGTGATTACGTTGTTGACACTTTATACTTCCCCAAGTTGTACGTCATGCAGAAAAGCCCGGGCTTGGTTGCAAGAACACGAAATTCCTTTTGTTGAACGGAACATTTTTTCTGAACCGTTAACGAGTCATGAATTGCAAACGATTTTGCAAATGACTGAAGACGGAACTGAAGAAATCATCTCCACTCGTTCAAAGGTCTTTCAAAAATTGAACATGGATCTTGATGAGCTTCCATTAAATGAGCTTCTAAAATTAGTCCAAGAAAATCCAGGATTGCTTAGAAGACCGATTATGGTTGATGAGAAACGTTTGCAAGTAGGATTCAATGAAGATGAAATTCGTCGTTTCTTGCCGCGTGATGTACGCCAATTGGAATTGCGTCAAGCGCAATTGATGGCAGGTTTGTAAAATTTGAAAATGGGCAAGTGACTCGTCACTTGCCTTTTTCGTACCCAAATGACAAAGACGAATAACAATTGTTAATAAATTAAAACAAAACTACAATTCGTACTTGAAATACGAGAGGAATTACTTTACATTTGTGGTGGTTTCGGTAGAATAAAGTTAACGATACGCATGTATCAAAGAAGGAATACGTAAAGTGAGGTGTGGCTAACATGGAAATGGAGCATATTAACGAAAATACCATACGGGTATTGATTAAAAGCGAAGATTTAGCTGCTAGAGGATTCACTTTTTTAGATTTGTTAGGCAATCAAAAAGAAATTGAAAGTTTTTTCTATAGTATTTTAGAAGAAGTCGATATTGATGATGAGTTTAAAGGAAGCGAAGCCGTGACGTTCCAAGTCTTACCTAAAGGTGATGGCTTAGAATTGTTCATTAGTAAGAGTCTCCCACAAGACGCAGTAGAAGGATTTGAAGATTTCTCAAAAGAAGACACAGAAGCTGAATGGTGGGAAAGCGATGATAATATCGATACGACCAAAGCATTTGAAGAATTATCAGATGATGAAATCAAAAAGATCTTTAGCGAAAAATTAGATAACGAAGAAGGCAAGGTGGACAAAAGTAAATTGCCTAAAGAACATAAACCAGTTGTAATCGAGTTTGCAAATTTTGAACTTGCGATTTGGCTTGCCAATGAAGTAGCGATTGATGATATTTCGTCGACATTGTATTTGATGGATCATGTTTATTATCTTGTAGTAAAATTTGAGGATGAAGATCTATCCGAAAAAGCGATTCGCAACTACACAGCTCATTTAGGTGAGTTTGGTCGTAAAGTATCTACCACAAGTGATGTTTTAGCAGAACATGGGGAATTGATCATCGAAAATGATGCCATCGAAACATTGCGTACGCATTTTGCGCCTGAAACAAAAAAATAACTCGTAAAGACCGAATCTTTTTTGATTCGGTTTTTTTTGCGTAGTTTTTTTAAAAAGGAGACTGCGTATGTTACTTGCTCAAGTGGGAACGACATTATATTTGGCCAATCAAACGTTAGATCGAACACTTTCCTATCATTGTCCGGTCTGTCAGACTAAAGTCATCTTAAAATTAGGGACGAAAATGATTCCACATTTTGCACATCAAACAAAAGCGACTTGTCCAGCTAGCGAGGGAGAGACTTACGAGCATTTGGCAGGAAAACTATTATTGCAAACTTTTTTTCAACAATTTACTCTAGAGGTCTACCTACCTGATCTAAAACAACGACCGGATTTACTGTGGGAAGACCAAGTCATTGAATTTCAGTGCAGTCCGCTTAGTCACAAACGGTTTTTAGAACGGACGCATAATTATCTACTTCATGGATATCAGCCGATTTGGATATTAGGTCAAGGACTGCACCCGACAAAAAGGTTGAGCCAACTACAGCAAGCTTGTTTACGGTTTGATCCAAAATATGGCTTCTTCTTGTACGGGCTAGACGTCTTTCGTAAACAGTTTCTCATTTTTCGTTATCTTCATTGGTCCTATGAACAAGGACTCACGTATCAGTTAAATCAAATCAACTTAATTAGAAAGAAAGAACGAGCGTCAATAATCACTCATCAAACAAGACCAGTCACTTATCAAACCTGGATCCAGCAACAATTAGCCTTTAAGCGCCGTGATTTAGTTTTATTACAACAAAAGTGCTATGTATATGGTAGCCACTTAGCTTACCTGGAATCTTGGATGTATAGTACTAGTGAATTTGGTATTTTATTTAGCCATCGCTTGCTTTATTATCGTTTGTTATTTAGGATGAGTGATTCATTTTTAGCGTTTCGAAAAAAGATGATGGATGAACTCGCACTTTGGCCCTATCCGTTTTTAGATCGAGAGGATATCGTGCATGCACTGTTTGATGAGTGTGTGCAGTTGGCTAAAAAGACTTTTCCATGACGTCTGTTCTTTCTTGTGCTAAAATGAGAGTATTCTGTTATTGATGAGAGTATCTATCATTTTACAGAACAAGAGCGAAGAAAAAGGAGTGGACTGGATGTCAGAAACAACACAATTACCAACTAGAGAAAGTGTACCAGAACATGCAACGTGGGATTTGACTTCGATTTTTGCAGATGATCAAGCATTTGAAGAGGCCTATGCGGTCGTTCAAGAAGAAGTGAAGGCTGCAGACTCTTATAAAGGAACTTTAGGCGATGGCGCCACTGCTTTTTTAGACGCCTTGACATATGTATTAACGATTTCTAGAAAACTAGAAACATTATATGTGTACAGCCATTTAAAAAATGACCAAGATACGACAAACACGATGTATCAGGCATTATACGCTCGCGCGAGCAGTTTAGCTTCACAAGTTTCGGCAAGCTTATCTTGGTTTGAACCGGAAGTCTTGTCCTTGTCAGATGAGACACTAGAGCGTTATTTTACTGAAGAAACACAACTTGTGCATTATCGCCATTACATCGAAACCTTGGTTGCTGCGCGCGCGCATGTGTTGCCAGCTGATCAAGAGGCACTATTAGCAGGTGCGGGTGAGATTTTTGGTTCTCCAGGAACGATTTTTTCAGTATTAAATAATGCGGATTTAGAATTTCCAACGATCAAAGATGAAAATGGTCAGGAGATCCAACTCTCACA
>NZ_CAJYIS010000050.1 GCF_913775425.1 uncultured Enterococcus sp. | reverse complement strand
AAATGTCAATACACCATCATTTGTGCCTTTTTTTTCAAACTTTGCAGTCATGTAATTCCCTCCGAATATCTGTCTATTGTTATATGAAATAGCTTCATGCATACTTTTAAATAGTACACTATACAGGCCCAATTGTAAACATTTTAAACACAAACTCCGTTATTTCTCAGCCATTTTTTAAGAAAATAACGAGAATTTTAGCCGAATCTTTTCTTTTGTTTCTTGGATGTTTGCTAGTGCGATTTCCTGATGCACTGGCTGTGCTAAATGACTGACTTTGTAATCTAATGCATAGACATCGACCCATTGTGTCACGTCTTTAACTTCTGGTAAAAATGGATAAAGATAGGCCCAATGTGCGCGTATTTCGGCTACTGTTGCCGCTAATGTCTGCGGTTCATTTGCCAATCGTCTACTTTCTTGATCTAATACTTGTAACTGCTTGCTTCCTTCTAGCGTCGTTAAAGTAGAAAAATCGATCGCATGTTGTTGTTTTGTCAATGGATGGGTCACGTCTAAAACACGTGACTCATTTAGTTTGACCAAGAGTTCGGCTGCTTTACTTTTTAACGCGACTTGTGTTTCTGCTTGATAAACCAGTAGTTCAGGCAATAGTGTTTTTGCTTGTTGACTTGTCAATCCTTCTAAAAAAGCCAGCCAAGCTTTAGCTTGACGTTTTCCTTGTTTTAAATCCAACAATTGGCGTGCTTTTTGGGTTGCTTGTTCTGGATGAAACTGTAGATAGCCATTTTCCATCATCAATACAGTTTGCTGCAAGTCATCCTGACCTAGTGCACAACTAACAAACCATGCATCTAAAAACCGATATGTCTTACATAGCGCTTGAATGTAGCAAGTGTACATGTTCTGTGTTGTGAGTAAGGCGGCGTGTTCTTTTAAATACAACAAGACAGCTTCATATTCGCCCAAAGCCATTTGACAGTGTACGATCATTTCTTGCTCCTCTTTAGCGAGTGACTCCGGTACTAATTGCGCTAGTGCGGACAAACAAGCATGATACTCTTCATTTAAAAAGGCGGTCTTAGCTTGTTCTTGTAAGCGTTGGTGCTCCTCTGGAAATAACACGGTTAAAGGCTCACTTCCTTATATGCTGCTTCTACTTGATTCGATTCATCTGTTTGATGTAAAAAAGCCGCAACTACCTTTAGATTCACCACAGAGGTATCGCAAAAGAGATCGGCGATTTGTTGCTTTCTTTTCGTAAATAAAATCGGTGCGTATAAAAAGAGATTCAAGATCGGGATACTTAAAAAGAACCGTCCACATCCTTCACGCAACAAAACCGTTTGCCAATCCAATGTGGAACTCGTCAAAGAGACGACCCGGATGCCAAAAATCATTTTACCGATCGTTTGCCCGTAATTGTATTTAGTCAGTAAAATAAAGTAACCATAGTAGACGATCAAACCGCAAATTCCATATACACTAAACGTACCAAGTGTTGAAAACGTGATAAACATGCCCACGATCGTACGCACCACTTGAGTCAATGCGGCAATACAAATCAGATCGAGGAGCAATGCAAACATGCGAATCCACACGCCACTAAAAAAATAAGGCGGTAATGCAGTATTTACCTCAGCAATCTCTGGAGGCAGTGTCGCTTGACTTTGTTGTTTGATCGCATTGATTTCTGCTTGTGTATACTGTTGTTTTTTACTTTGTGCGACCAATTCACTAAAAAACGTTTCTTGTTTTTCGCTCATCTTACTCCCCTCCATACATATACATTGGTTTTGGTGCGCTTTGCGTTCCAATACTTTCGATCACTTTCGTCAAACGAGTTTCTGGACTTTGTGTCAATCCTTGCCATTGCGCTAATTTCGCACCAAAGAAGGTTTGGGCAAATCCTGTGCTGCTTGTTCCATATTCAAACACTTGTGCATGTTTCAAGTTTTTATCTTTACGCAAAGCAGCTAATGCTTGATCTTCATACCCAATCTCATCGACTAGACCATTTTTAACTGCTTGACTTCCATCGTAAATACGACCGTCTGCTAATTTATATACGGTTTCTTTAGGTAACTTACGGCCAGTTGCTACAATATCTACAAATCGTTCATATGAGCTATTGATATAGTCTTGCATCACATTTTTTTCTTCTTCACTTGGCTCTTTTGTTGGTGCATTCATATCTTTTAATGCCCCGCTTTTGTATGTTTGTTCTTTTAATCCTAATTTTTCTAACAATCCGGCATAATTTAAACTAGAAGAAATGACCCCAATCGAACCAGTAATCGTTTCATCTGTAGCAAAGATTTTATCTGCCGATGCAGAAATATAATATCCGCCACTAGCAGCCATGCTTTGCATCGATACATAGAGTGCTTTTTTCTTATCTTGAATCAAATGGATCTGTCTAGCAAGTTCTGCACTTTCATATACCCCACCACCTGGTGAATTAACCTCTAATAACACTGCTTTGATAGAATCGTCTTCTTGGATCGCTTGTAACTGTTGCAATACAAAAGCATGATTGTATCCTTCACTTGAAAATAATCCACTCGACTCACCTGTATCGGCAATTGTACCATCGATCGTAACTTTTACGATACGCTTATCGACATCGCCGGGTTCCAATTGATTTTCAGCTAACTCATTGCTTCCATATAAAATACTTTGGACAGTCGTTAAATTATTCTTTTCTGTTTGATCGTCTGAAGAGCCCATCACACTGACTAGTATCGAACCTACGACAACGACACCAAATATTCCCACTGCTACCCATCTTCTCTTATTCATTTCTTATCCCTCTACTTCCATTTAATATTTATGGTCAAACACAAGAACATCTTGTTTATCCCCGGTCGTTTCTTTGGTATGCGCTTTTTCTTCTAATACGAAGCCACCATAGTATTCTTTGGTCAATACATCTTGAATTTGGAACGGTCTTGCTTGTTTTACAGTCAATGCATCAGGATCGAGTTCTTGAATGCTATCCCAGCCAGTATCTAAAAATATCGGTGTGTCTTCGCCTACACCTGAAGCTTCCAAAGCTGCGATCGTTGTTTTTAATTGTTTTAATGTCATGATTTCCATTGTGTGGCTCCTTTTAAAAAAAGAGAAAAAGATTCGATTTCACTTTTTCTCTTTTTTAATTCTTTATTCGTTTTATTGATAAGTTTGTGCAAGATAGGAAAGTAGATCATCGGCTTGTTTGATCGCCGTATACTCTCCTTCACTGTCTTCAAACATGCTAACAGTCAAATAGTTGTGCTTGCCATAATCATAAGCAAATAAGAAACTATTTTCTGTTCCAGTGGTATCATCTTGTGATTGTTTGATTTCTGCCGTACCCGTTTTAGCTGCGACATCGATTCCTAAAGCATTTAACCGATACCCAAAGGCTGTGGGTTCCGTCACAACTGCACGCAAGTCACTACCGACGATCTTCACTGCATCTTGACTGATGACATTGTCTTTTGTTTTTGTTTTGGCATCAAGTAGTAATCGTGGATAGACCAAATTTCCTTCGTTTGCAAATACCGAATACATCGTTGCTTGCTCTACTGGACTGATCAATAACTGGCCTTGCCCATAGCCCGTATCCGCTAATAAAATCTCTGAATTAAATTGATCGGCATTTGAAATTTGTGCGGCTTTCATCTCAAATGGTAGATCAAGGGTTTCTCCAAAAATAAAGCGATTCAATCCTTCTCTAAATGTCGCTTCGCCCATTTTTAATGTTTGTTGTGCAAAGTAAATATTATCTGAATACATCAAAGCATCTTTTAAATTGACTTCATCGGTCTGTTGGACACGGGTCACTTGATAATCTCCCCATGAGTCATCTTTTTGCCATTTCAATGATGGGATCGCAATTTTTTGATCTGGATCAAGCGTTTTTGCATCGATTCCTAAAGCAGCCGTAATCGTTTTAAAAGTCGAGCCCGGAGCATAACGTGTCGCAAAGCGACTGATAAACGGTTTGGCTTCATTTTCAGCATATGCATTGTAGTCTGCTGTTGAGATACCATTGGCCATTTTATTCGGATCATAGCTTGGTGAACTGGCCAAAGCTAGTAGATCTCCAGTTTTAGGCATCGTGGCAACCGAAGATCCTTTTTTGCCCCCTAAATGTTCAAAAGCGATTTTTTGTGCATTGCTATCTAAAGTCAATGTAACGTCTTGACCATTGGTGACTTGTTTTTCTAACAAAACTTTTTTTTCTTGTTGATCTTGATCTAATAAAACAATCTTACCACCGTCTTGACCACGCAATGTATCATCCAGTGTTTGTTCAAGTCCTGATCGTCCAATTAATTGCCCAGCTTCCAATTTTGTATTTTTCTCCAAGTCTTCTGCTGTTACTTCTCCTGTGTAGCCAATCAATTGCGCCGCGGCTTCTCCTAATGGATAATAACGACCTGTAGTTTGTCTAATCTCCACACCAGAAAGGTTTTCATTTGGTGCGTCTTTTGTCACTTTCAATGGTACGAAAGCATCATCTGTCACCCAACTTTGAGCTAAAGTTTGGTTGATTCCTTCACTAGTCAATCCATATAAAGTTGCGATTTGTGCGATCGCATTTTCTTTTTGTTCTCCTAGCTGTCCTGGAATAATTCCGACTTGATCAAGCGTATCATTGATTGCTAGACCTTGCTGATTTCGATCGAATATTTGCCCTCTTGTAGCTGAGAGCGGCTGATAAGAGACCGTATCGTCTTTTGTCATATCCGGGAAAATCAAAGCTGGTGTCCATTTTATCTTGTTCGTATCAACCAGCGCTTGATACGTCGCCGTATATTTTCCTAATGACGTACTTAACGTGAGTTCGTAAGACACTTCGTATCCTTTTTGTTGTTTCGTAGTCTTCATCTGATCGACTTTGACTGCTGTTACTCCGATTCCTTGGTAAATATTTTGATATTTCGTCGCCAACTCATCTTCTTTAAGCCCTGCTGTTTTGATTGAATCTGTTGTCACATATTGACTGAGTTCTGTAAATTTTTGTTGGCTCAAGGCTTGGGTAAACTCCGTCACAACTTCTTTGGCTTTGGCTTGTGCTTGATGTGTTTGGTAATACCAAGTTGCACCACCTACACCGAATAAAATCGCGATTCCACCGATGCTCCATAACTTATATTTTGTCTTCATAATGCCCTCCATTAGTCAAAAAAGCTGCGAGAGAAGTGGTTCTCTTCACAGCTTTTTTAAGGTTAATCTAAACCGATTTCTTCACGTACGACTGCCGCGATTTTTTCAACATAGTACGTAACCTTTTCATCGGTTGGCGCTTCTGCCATCACGCGTAACAACGGTTCTGTTCCAGAAGGACGAACTAAAATTCGACCTTCTCCATTCATCTCTTGTTCCGCTTCTTCGATTACAGCTTTGATTTTTGGAACGTCCATTGCACCATATTTATTCGATACACGGATATTGACTAATTGTTGAGGATAGATTTCAACTTCTGCTGCTAACTCAGATAACGTCTTTCCAGTTTCCTTCATGACATTTAACAATTGGATACCAGACAACATCCCATCACCAGTTGTATTAAAATCTAGGAAAATCATATGTCCAGACTGTTCTCCACCAAAATTGTAGTCATTTTTGCGCATCTCTTCTACGACATAGCGATCCCCAACTTGAGTGATCACATCTTTTAGACCAATTTGTTCTACCGCTTTATGAAACCCGAGATTACTCATAACTGTCGTCACGATCGTATCGTGTTTTAGACGTTTCTTTTCCGCAAGATATTTTGCGCAGATATACATAATTTTATCGCCATCGATAATGTTCCCTAATTCATCTACCGCGATTACGCGATCACCATCACCATCAAATGCCAGACCAGCATCGGCTTGTTTTTCAACAACCATCGCAGCTAATGTTTCAGGATGGGTTGAGCCTACACCATCATTGATGTTTAATCCATCTGGTGACGTTCCCATCGTATAAAAATCTGTCTCTAAATCGGCAAATAAACGATTGACACTTGATGCTGTCGCGCCATTTGCCGCGTCGATACAAACCGTCAAACCTGAAAGATCACTTGGAATCGTTTGAACTAAAAATTGTGAATACTTCATTAGTCCTTCAGGATATTCTTCTACCGTGCCTAACCCAGTTGATGAAGGACGAGGTAGTGTATCTTCCGGTGCATCCAATAATGCTTCGATTTCTGCTTCTTGGTCGTCAACTAATTTAAAACCGTCACTTCCAAAAAATTTGATCCCATTATCTTGTGCAGGGTTATGTGATGCTGAAATCATCACACCTGCGCTCGCTTTTTGCAAGCGTGTTAAGTATGCGACACCTGGTGTTGAAATCACCCCTAGTTGAAAGACTTCGATCCCCACTGAAAGCAAGCCTGCGATTAAGGCATTTTCTAACATTTGACCAGAAATTCGTGTATCTCGCCCTACTAATACGCGTGGTGTGCGGTCAGCACTTTCATGTTGGCTTAATACATATCCGCCACAACGGCCTAATTTAAAGGCTAATTCTGGTGTTAGTTCAGTATTGGCTTCTCCTCTAACTCCGTCGGTTCCAAAATATTTTCCCATAATGTCCTATATCCTCTCTTATTCAAAAAACTCAATTTGTGGTTTCGCTAGTAACGACTTCTTCAGACACTGACGTACTAGTTTCTGTTTCACTAGTCGTACTTGCTGTCGTTTCATTAGTGCTTGTTGAACTGCTAGAAGCAGCCGATGTTTGCGCACGACTAGACGAGGTGGTACTTGTTGTTGGCTTTTGTACAGGTTTGATCGTTACCGTCACTTCATTTGGTGATACTTCGACTCCTTCTGGTACATCGACTGGTGTCGTGACTTGAGTTTGTTTGACTACATTGTCGATATCGACCGATACCGAAACTTGCGTGACTTGATCAAGTGCTGCTTGTTCACCACTTACCGTCACATTGTATTCATTTAACTCATAATCGATCGATGATAGACTTGTAGCCATCTCTCCCGTTGGCACGACCGTGATCGGCACTTGCTTAGAAGGCAGTGTGACGGTTGCGTTTACGGTCACTTGTTCTGGTGAAATCACGACCGGTAACTTTTGACCATTCGCATCTACCGCTGCTACAGCTAATTTTGCATTGATATCTTTGGTCGCATTGACGATCGAATTGGCAGATACAAGCACTTGGTCGATTTCTTTTACTGTTTCTTCGCCCGTCGTTACCGACACTGTACTCGGTTCGATTGCTATTTTACCTAATTCATAGCCATCTTGCAAATTTGCTTGCGATAAATCTGTTTTGACATCAAATGTTTTGGTGACTTTTTTCTCGATTGTGACAGTGATCGTTTTGGTTTCAAGTGTTGCACTGACGCCACTACTTAAGTTTTCGACCTTGAGTGCGACTTCATGTGTTCCAGGCTCTAGTCCATCAAGGTCTGCGATCACTCTAAAATTACGCGTTTCGGTATTCAGTTCCGTATTCAATTGGACCCGATTATCACTTTTTAATTTGACCGTTACGGTTGGTGTAAATCCTTGAATAAAATATTTATTAGAGTCATATTGTGGTTGGATCGCAATTTCTTTTAACGTTTCCTCATAACTTGTTGGTGCGGGAATGATATTTCCTTGTAATGTCGATCCATTTGCATTAAAAAATAACACTAAGGTAAACAATAACGAAATCACTGCATAAAAAATATTTTTGCGCCGCTTCGTTTTTAACATTATTTATCCCCCTTTTTACTCAAGCGATTCATCTCATCGATGAAGACCTTATAAAAAGGTTTTTTAACAGTTTTTTCTTCATTTGGAATCAATTCACGACGTAAGATCGCTAAATATTCTTCGCGAGTCAGACCAGGTAATAATTGGTTGTTCATGGTGATGCTCACATCCCCAGTCTCTTCAGATACGATAAACGTTACCGCATCACTTACCTCAGAGACACCCACTGCTGCACGGTGCCGTGTTCCAAACTCTTTTGGAATCAACAAGCTCTCAGATAAAGGCAAATATGCACAACAGACACTGATTTTACCATCGCGAATAATCACAGCACCATCGTGTAGTGGTGTATTTGGGATAAAGATATTGATCAACAATTCTCCACTGATATCTGCATCGACAGGAATCCCGGTTTCAATATATTCTTCTAATCCGGTATTACGTTCGATCGTCACTAATGCTCCGATTTTTCGTTTTGACATATATTGGATCGCTTTATCAAACGCTAAAATCATTTGCTCATCTTGACGTTTATTTGATTTCGTCGAACTAAAAAACGAAGTCCGGCCTAAATGCTCTAACCCACGGCGAATCTCTGGTTGAAAAATGACGATAGCGGCGATCACACCATACGTGATAACTTGATCCATCAGCCATGAAAGTGTATGTAGCCCAATCAGCTCTGCTACAAAACGTGTTGCGATAAAGACCGCAACCCCTTTTAATAATTGGATCGCTTTCGTTCCGCGAACCAATTGAATCAATTTATATAAAATAAACCAAACCACTAGAATATCTAGTAAATTAATGGCAAAATCCCAAGATAAAAAATCAACGGAAACAAACTGTTTCCAGTGTTCTAAATTAAAAAAATTCGATAAGTTAATTGACATATATGAAGCCTTCCTTTGCTCTCAGACTTTTCAACTTTTAGTATAACATAAGCGTTTTTCAAAATTGAACAAAATCATGACTTTTTCCGAAATTTTTTAAAAACTTTTTGCATCTGTAAAAAAGAAGTGTGACAGAAAATTGTCACACTCTTAAAAATCAAATATGCGATTTTTTTAGAAGTAGCTTATTGACTACACCCTCTTTTACTCGCGCTGCTTTCGCGCAGCTCGTCTGGCCAAACGACGTTGGGTCGCTTCATCGACTTCAGTTGACTTTTCTTCACGATTTCGTTTACCAGTCAATCCTTCATAATAGCTAAAGCGTTGTGTCACTTGCTCGGTCAATTCGTTTACCATCGGGGTCAATGTTTTGGTTTTTTGCGCCTGTTTAAACCGCAATTGTAACGTTAAAAAGTCTTCTAAGCGTTCGAATTTAGGCCGTTTCGTATCTAAAGTAAATCGTTTCGTTTCTGGGTGATACCGATACAGTGGCCAATAGCCGCTTTCAACAGCCAACTTGGCTTCGGTTAGACTTTGTCGCATACCACCGATCAATCCATGCGCGATACATGGCGTATAGGCGATTAAAATCGATGGTCCAGGGAATTTTTCAGCTTCTTCAATCGCTTTGATCGTCTGTATCGGACTAGCTGCAAATGAAATTTGAGCCACATAGACCGATTCATACGTCATCGCGATTCTTCCTAGGTCTTTTTTGCGTTGTGCTTTTCCGTTTGATACGAATTTTGCAACAGCATGTTTCGGGGTGGCTTTTGAGACTTGTCCTCCTGTATTTGAATAGACTTCATTGTCTAACACAAGTAAATTGACATCCGCACCGCTTGCAATGACATGATCCAATCCACCATAGCCAATATCATAGGCCCAACCGTCACCACCGATGATCCACTGACTCGGTTTCACAAATAGATCTTCTTGTGCTAATATGGCTTGTCGCTCTACTTCAAAAGCTGTTTCATGGTACAAAGCTTGTCTTAATTTTGCAGCGCGTTGCTTGGTTCCGTCACTTTCTGCTAAATGATCAATAAACTCTTTCATCAATTGTACTGTTTCTTTTTCAAACACATTGCGAGCTTTTTTTGCAAGTAGATGGATCTGACGCGCTAGTGCTTGGCGTCTAGTTGTTATGCCAATATGCATACCATAGCCAAATTCAGCATTGTCTTCTAATAATGAATTCGACCACGCCGGTCCTTGACCTGACGCAGTTGTCGTATAAGGTGTCGTGGGAAAAGAAGCGCCCCAAATTGAAGAACAACCTGTCGCATTGGCCACAAGCATCCGATCACCAAATAATTGGGTCAACAATTTGACATAAGGCGTTTCACCACAACCGGCACAAGCACCTGAAAATTCTAGTAGCGGTTGTTCGAATTGTGATCCCATGACACTTGATACTTTTACGGGATTTTCTTTTTGTTTCAATGTCATCGCAAACGCCCAATGAATCGCTTCTTGCTTTTTCGTTTCATAAGGGACCATTGCTAACGCTTTGCCTTTTGCTGGACAAGCCTCAACGCAAAGTCCACATCCTGTGCAATCTTCTACTGAAACTTGGATCCGATACCATAGTCCATCCTTACCTCGAAACTTGCGTGTAATAAATCCTTCTGGAGCTGCTTGTTCCTCTTCTTCGTCTAATAAAAATGGGCGGATCGCTGCATGTGGACAGACAAAAGCACATTCATTACACATCGTACAACGTTCACTAAACCACTCTGGAACTTCTAAAGCGATCCCTCGTTTTTCATACGCAGCAGTCCCCAATGGCATCTGACCGGTTTGCCGTGTTGATGGTGAAAAAGCCGAGACAGGCAAGCGGTCTCCTTTTTGTTCCAGCACTGGATTTGCCACGTTTTCCATATAGTCGTCTGTCGCTGTCTTTTTATGTGAGTCGACTTCCAATGTTGCCCATTCTTTAGGCACAGCGACTTTTTTTAAACTATTGACGACTTCTGCTAAAATCGCTAAATTGTTTTCGACGACTTGCTCGGTTTTATATCGGTATTTTTGTTTGATTTCAGCTTTCATCGCTTCCATTGCTTGTGTAAAGGGACATGGATTCATTAAATAAAAGAAGACCGTTTCCATAATTTTATTGATATGTCGACCTAGACCATAGCGTTGCGCAAGTTCCATAGCGTTGATCGTATAAAACTGTATCTGTTTTCGTGCCAAGTCACGTTTTAATGCAGTTGGCAGTGCCCGCATCAGTTGCTCTGCCGTCCATGGTGTGTTTAAGACAAAAATACCTTGTGTTTTCAAATCTTCTAATAAAGAATAACGATGAACGTAAGCAGGCGTATGGCAAGCAACGTAGTCCGCTTTTGTGATCAAATATTCTGAACGGATCGCATCGTTTCCATAACGTAGATGCGAAATCGTCAATCCACCTGATTTTTTTGAATCATAGTAAAAATAGCCTTGAACGTTTTGCGTTGTTTGTTCGCCAATGATTTTGATCGCTGATTTACTTGCACTGACTGTTCCATCTGAACCAAATCCCCAAAATTTTGCTTGCTTGATTGTACTTGGTGTGAGATCAAGTGTCGCTCCTACTTTCAACGAAAGGTGTGTCACGTCGTCTACAATGCCTAAAGTGACTTCTTTTTGCGGTTGCTCTTTTTCCAACTCATCAAATAAAGCGTTGATATCTTCTGGTCGTGTATCTTTTGCGCCTAGACCGTAACGCGCACCAATAATAATGGGCGTATTCTCCTGACCATAAAAAGTACTTTTTACATCTAGCAGTAAAGATTCTCCAGGAGCAGTCGCTTCTTTACTACGGTCTAGAACAGCGATCTTTTCAACAGTCTTTGGCACCACTTCTAATAGATCTGTTACTGGAAAAGGACGATATAACCGTATACATACCACGCCCACTTTTCGTCCTTTCGCCTGTAGATATTCGACAGTTTGGCGAATCGTTTCCGTGATTGATCCCATGGCAATGATCACTTGCGTTGCTTTAGGATCACCATAGTAGTTTGCCACATCATAATCGGTTTGACGAAAAGCATTTAACTTAGAAAAATATTCTTTAACTGTAGCAATCACGTCTTGATAAGGTTGGTTTAGCGCTTCACGTTGCTGAAAATGAACATCTGGATTTTGATTGACACCACTTACTGTGGGATGATTCGGATTCATCGCTTCGGCTTTAAACGCTTTAAGCTGTTCTTTGTCGAGCCATTTTTCCAATTGCGCATAAGGTAGCACTTCGATTTTTTGCATCTCATGACTCGTTCGAAAACCATCGAAAAAATGCACAAAAGGAATTCGACTGGTAATCGTTGCTAGATGAGCAATCGCTGCAAGGTCCATTGCTTCTTGAACGGAACTAGATGCTAGCATGGCATAACCACTTTGGCGCACGGCCATCACATCAGAATGATCCCCAAAAATACTCAATGCATTAGTCGTCAACGCTCGACTCGCTACGTGAATCACACTTGGCAACAACTCTCCAGCGATTTTATACATATTAGGTAACATCAATAATAATCCTTGCGACGCGGTATACGTGGTTGTTAAAGCTCCTGTTTTTAAGGCACCATGTACAGCCCCTGCTGCTCCTGCTTCAGATTGCATATCCACGATCGTGACCGGTTCGTGAAACATATTTTTCTTTTGTTGCGCGGCCCATTGTTCGACCAATTCAGCCATTGGTGAACTTGGAGTAATAGGATAAACGGCAGCAACTTCAGTAAAGGCATACGACACATACGCTGCCGCTTCATTCCCATCCATTACACGATATTCTCTCATACTGACACTCCTCTACTTGATTTTCTTCTCTAGTATAATAGATTGTGAAAAAATTATAAAGATGAAAGTTATCTTTTTCACAAAAAATCAAACTGCTTGATTAGTGGGCATTTTGGTAAAAATTAGGTACAATAGTGATAGTCATTAAAGGAGGATATGAGAATGGATATTTCTGTTATTAAACCTGAGGCAACAAATACTACACATGGAATTAAAATCGGAGACAACGAACGCGTGATGATCGAGTTTGTGAATCTACGTTGCCCTTATTGTAAAAAGTGGTTCCAAGAATCGGAGCACTATTTAAATGAAGCGGTAAAAGCCAATCAATTGTCTCGTCTGATCAAACTGACGGATCGACAAAAAGAATCCTTACAACGTGGAAATGTGATGCATCAATACGTGACAACAAATGATGCGAAAACAGCATTGATGGAGATCGCGAAAATTTTTGACACACAAGATCAATGGGGCGATCTATCTCTAGAAGAAGTCGCAACGTTTGCTGAAGAAAAACTAGGCCTAACACGTCATAATCATGAAGAGTATGCCAAAGAGATCACAGCTGAGAGCGAAGCCGCGAATATCAAATTTGTTCCAACGATTTTATTTGCGGATCAAATCTTTGATGAAAGTATCACCCATGAAGATTTAGTTTCATTAGTCGAACGCTAAATAAAAAAAACCAAAAGCCGAAGTGTTGAACTAACCTAGGCTTTTGGTTTTTTATTTTGCTTCGCGCAATCGTTCAGCGAATTCATTGATTTTGCGAATCCGATGATTGATTCCCGACTTAGAAATCGCTCCTGATGGAATCATTTCTCCTAATTCTTTCAAACTAACTTCTGGATTTTCTAAACGTAATTCTGCAATTTCTTGTAATTTTTCCGGCAATGCACTGAGTCCGACCGTATCCTCGATAAACGCAATATTTTGCAATTGTTTTGATGCTGCGTCGATTGTTTTATTCATATTGGCCGTTTCACAATTGACTAAACGATTCACCGAATTGCGCATATCTCTTACAATCCGTACATCTTCAAATTTCAGCATCGAATTGGTAGCCCCGATCACCACAAAAAAATCGGCGATTTGCTCGGCACCTTTAAGATAAGAAATATAGCCATTACGGCGTTCAAGCGTACGTGCATTCAACTGAAAAAAATTCAACATTTCGCAAATATCTTGATTATGTTCTTCATAAAGTGAATAAATCTCTAAGTGATATCGACTCGTTTCCGGATTGTTCACAGAGCCTGATGCCATAAATGCTCCTCTTAGATACGAACGCATTTTTTGACTATTTCCCATGATCTCATCGGATACATGCGTGTGAAACATCATGCCATCCATAATGTCTAAATCTGTTAAAATCCGTTGAGTATCTTGTTTTAGACGTACGATATACACATTGTTCTTTTTCAATTTCATTTTACGACGTACAAGTAACTCACTTTTTACATCATAATGATCTTTTAATAACGAATAGATTCGTCTAGCGATCGCCGCATTTTCTGTTTGGACATTTAAGATGAATTGATGGTTGGCTAAACTTAGAGAACCATTCATCCGAATCAACGCCGCAAGTTCTGCTTTAGCATGCTCGCGATGCACTTCAAGACCCGTTAATTCTTTTTTGACCTCGGCTGCAAAAGACATCCAGATCACCTTCTTTCTACACTAGCCCTTAATGTCTTCGTTTTCGTTCATACACTAAGCGCAATAATTCTTGTACAACTTTTTCGCCATCGTGAAACACTCCACCATCACGCAATTCAAGAAAGTCAGTAGATACTACTCGACAACCTTCATCACGTAAAGCCGAAAAGTCATGTTTTACTTGGACTAAATACTCATCGTAACGCTCATTGTCCATATAATCTTCTGGTACTTTTTCAATATTGACCAAGACGGTATCGATAAAAGGTTGACGCAAGTGCTCATGCAAGACACGCACATGATCGGCATCGCTAAAATACTCGGTTTCGCCTTTTTGCGTCATAATATTACAAATATAGACTGTTTCTGCTTTTGTTTCTAATAACGCTTGGCCGATTTCAGCAATCATTAGATTTGGTAAAATACTGGTAAATAAACTACCCGGCCCTAATACCACCATATCTGCCTCTAAAATTGAAGAAATCACTTTACGTGCCGCTTTTGGCTCACTTTGATTGTGTTGATTTTGCACAAAAACACGATCAATCGTTTTTCGCTGTTTAGCAATATTCGATTCTCCTACAGCCGCCGTTCCATCTTTAAACACTGCATGTAAAATCAAAGGTTCATCAGAAGATGGAAAGACGCGACCGTCGACATGCATCATTTTAGATAATAATTGTACCGCGTCATATGTACTCCCACGCATTTCAGAAATAGCCGCAATAATCAAATTTCCTAACGCATGATTGGCTAAAAAATGATCTTCTGATTTAAAACGATACTGAAAAATATCCTCATAAAGTCTTGGCATATCCGATAGCGAGACCAATACATTCCGTAAATCTCCTGGCGGGGCCATTGTGATCGAATCACGAATCACCCCACTACTCCCTCCATCATCTGCGACCGTCACGACTGCTGTAATGTCTACTCCTTGATTGCGTAAGCTTTTTAAGATCACCGGCAATCCCGTTCCGCCACCTAACACCACCACTTTTGGTTTATGGATACGGTAAGTCTTTAAGCTCATGAACGATTGACCGTTTCTTTACGTTTATCTTTATCTCGATGTGTGGTGTGTACGAGATACTCTTGCTTCAACAAGTCTCCGATTCGTTTTGTCAATGCCACTGAACGGTGTTGTCCACCCGTGCATCCAATCGCAATCGTTAGACTGCTTTTGCCTTCTTTGATATAACCTGGCATCACGCTAAGTAGCAATTGACTAAACTGTTGGTAAAAAGCTTCCGTTTCATCAAAAGACATCACGTAGTCGTAAACAGGTTGATCGAGTCCCGTTAATGGACGCAATTCTTGGATATAATGTGGATTTGGTAGAAAACGCACGTCCATCACGATATCTGCATCGATTGGCAATCCATACTTAAATCCAAATGACAACATCTCGATACGAAATCCCGGTGTAGTATCGCTCGTCCGAAACTCGGCATTGATTCGCTCTCTTAATTGACGTGGAGTCAATTCTGTTGTATCGACAACAACCGATGCTTGCGCTTTAAATTCTTCTAATAAGTGACGTTCTTTCTTGATGCCTTCTGTGACCAAACCATCCATTGCCAATGGATGAGCTCTACGGGTTTCTTTATAGCGAGAAACCAATTCGGCATCTGACGCTTCTAAAAATAAAATACGTGTATTGATAAAATTGGTATTCTCGATTTCAATCAACATACTTTGGATCTCTTCAAAGAACGAGCGTGAACGCATATCGACGACCAATGCGATTTTTGAGATTTTGCCAGATTCTTTGATCAATTCCCAAAATTTTGGAATCAATGATGGCGGCATATTATCAATACAAAAATAGCCCATGTCCTCGAAACTTTGAACAGCCACCGTTTTTCCAGCTCCGCTCATCCCTGTAATAATGACTAATTCTAAATTATCTACCATAGTATTACCCCCTCTTTTTTCATAATCTAAACAATTATATCATCCCGGGCGTATCATGACTACATTTTATCGAAAAAAAAGTAAAGACGAGTTTCGCCTTTACTTTTTTTTAAGACAATACTGTCTTCAAATACTTTCCAGTATAACTTTCTTCTACTTGTGCGAGTGCCTCAGGTGTCCCAGTCGCTAGAATCGTGCCCCCACCGGCACCGCCTTCTGGTCCAAGGTCGATCAAATGATCCGCAGACTTGATCACATCAAGATTGTGTTCAATTACTAACACCGTATTGCCTTTTTCAACTAAGCGATCCAAAACCTTTAACAAACGGGCAATATCTTCTGAATGTAGTCCAGTTGTGGGCTCATCTAAGATGTAAAAACTTTTTCCATTTGATATCTTGTGTAACTCACTTGCGAGCTTCATCCGTTGGGCTTCACCACCAGATAATGTGGTAGCAGGTTGACCTAATGTGATATATCCTAGACCGACATCTACGATCGTTTGCAGTTTCCGATTGATCTTTGGAATCGATTGGAAAAATTCGACCGCATCTTCAACCGTCATATCTAAGATATCGGCAATATTTTTTCCTTTATAGTGAACTTCAAGTGTTTCCGAATTGTACCGTTTCCCATGGCATACTTCACACGGTACATAGACATCGGGTAAGAAATGCATTTCAATTTTGATAATTCCATCTCCACGACAAGCTTCACAACGACCGCCTTTGACGTTGAAACTAAAGCGCCCTTTTTTATATCCCCGGACCTTTGCTTCATTGGTTTTTGCAAACAGATCACGGATATCATCAAAAACACTCGTGTAGGTCGCAGGGTTACTTCGTGGTGTACGACCGATTGGACTTTGATCGATATCAATGATTTTCTCAATAGCTTCATATCCTGTAATCGAGCGATATTTTCCAGGCTTTGCGCTGTTTCGATTGATTTTTTGCGCTAAGGCTTTTTTCAAGATCTCATTGACCAAAGTCGATTTTCCTGAACCAGAAACACCTGTGACCGCAACGAATTCACCTAGGGGAAAAGCTACATCAATATTTTTTAAGTTATTTTCTGAAGCCCCAAGCACTTCGATCGCCTGACCATTTCCTTGTCTTCTCGTCTCAGGTACTGGGATTTTTCGTTTACCAGATAAATATTGTCCAGTAAGCGATGCTTTATTTTTTTCCACTTGTTTTGGTGTTCCTTGTGCGACGATTTGACCACCAGCAGCACCTGCTCCTGGACCTACATCGATCAAATAATCCGCAGCGCGCATCGTGTCTTCGTCGTGTTCTACAATAATTAGTGTATTTCCAAGATCGCGCATTTTTCGAAGCGAATCTAATAAACGATCGTTATCACGCTGATGCAATCCAATCGAAGGCTCATCTAAAATATACAAGACACCAGATAGATTTGATCCAATTTGTGTAGCCAAGCGGATCCGTTGTGCTTCGCCTCCAGAAAGCGTTCCGGCTGCACGGCTTAACGTTAAATAATCAAGTCCTACATTACGTAAAAAGCTTAACCGATCATTGATTTCTTTTACGATCGGTTGTGCAATCGTTTGTTCTTTTTCAGACAAGATTAGCTGATCAACAAAATGTAACGCCTCGGTGATCGCCTTTTCACTCACTTGACCGATATGTTCCCCTCCGACTTTAACGGATAACGCCTGACGGTTCAAACGATAACCATGGCAGACGTTACAAGGCAATTCTGTCATATACAATTTCATCTGTTCTCGCGTAAAATCACTATTGGTTTCGTGATAACGTCGTTTGATATTGCTCATCACACCTTCAAACGCGATATCGACATCACGGACACCACCAAAATCATTTTCGTAATGGAAATGGAACGCTTCTTCACCAGAACCATACAAAATGATGTTTTGTTCTTGTTGACTTAATTGTTCAAAAGGCGTATCCATATCGATTGAAAAAGCATAGCACGCTTGTTCCAACAATTGCGGATAATATTGTGAACTGATTGGATTCCAAGGCACCAGAGCGCCTTCACGCAACGTTTTGGTTGTATCAGGTACGACTAAATCTAAATCGACTTCTAATTTCATCCCTAACCCATCACATTCAGGACAAGCCCCAAATGGTGCATTGAATGAAAATAAACGCGGTTCCAATTCACCGACTGTAAACCCACAATAAGGACAAGAATAATGTTCACTAAACAATAACTCTTCCTCGCCGTTCACATCAACAACCGCATAGCCATCTGCTAAACGTAACGCCGCTTCAAATGAATCAAATAAACGTGAACGAATTCCGTCTTTGATTACGATACGATCGACAACGATCGCAATCGAATGTTTTTTCGTTTTAGGTAATTCCGGAACTTCTGTGATGTCATAGGTTTCTCCATTTACCCGTACGCGAACATAACCTTCTCGTTGGATCATTTCAAACACTTTTTTGTGTTGTCCTTTTTTTTCATGTACAACGGGTGCTAATAATTGGATTTTTGTACGCTCAGGTAGCGCCAATACTTGATCGACCATCTGCTCTACTGATTGACTGGTAATCTCTACATGATCGTTTGGACAAATCGGATGACCTACACGTGCATAAAGCAATCTTAGGTAGTCATTGATTTCAGTGACTGTCCCAACGGTTGAACGCGGATTTTTACTCGTAGTCTTTTGATCGATCGAAATCGCTGGGCTCAAGCCATCGATACTGTCGACGTCCGGTTTATCCATTTGACCTAAAAATTGCCGTGCATAAGCAGAAAGACTCTCAACGTAACGACGTTGTCCTTCTGCATAAAGCGTATCAAAGGCAAGCGAGCTTTTCCCAGAACCAGAAAGTCCGGTCACTACGACCATCTTGTCACGCGGAATGGTCACATCAATATTTTTTAGATTATGTGCTCGTGCACCATGAATCACTATTTTATCATTTGCCACAAATAAGCCCCCTATATTATTCTGCTTTTAATTCTAAAATGGTATCGCGTAGTGTAGCAGCTGTTTCAAAATCTAATGCTTTAGCCGCATCGCGCATTTCTTTTTCTAACTTCAATAGTAATTGTTCTTTTTCCTCTTTTGAGAGTTCGGTAATCGACTGCACGTCATAAGCTTCTGCAGTTTCTGCGACCTTAGAGATGCGGATCAGATCACGGATCTCTTTTTTGATGGTAATCGGTGTGATTCCATGTTTTTCATTATACGCCTCTTGGATCGAACGTCTTCTAGCCGTTTCTTCGATCGCTTTATTCATGGAATCGGTCATTTTATCTGCATACATGATCACTTTCCCATTGGAATTTCGTGCCGCGCGCCCAATCGTTTGAATCAATGAGCGTTCGCTACGTAAGAATCCTTCTTTATCGGCATCTAAGATCGCAACTAGAGAAACTTCTGGCACATCGATCCCTTCTCGTAGTAAGTTGATTCCAATCAATACATCAAATACGCCTAAGCGTAAGTCACGAATGATTTCAGTTCGCTCAAGTGTTTTGATATCACTATGCAAGTACTTCACTTTGATACCAAGCTCTTTGAAATAATCTGTCAAATCTTCTGCCATTTTTTTCGTCAACGTCGTAATGAAGACACGCTCGTCTTTTTCTGCACGCTCGTTGATCTCTCCTACCAGATCATCGATTTGCCCCATGATAGGACGCACATCGATGATTGGATCCAAGAGTCCAGTTGGTCGGATGATCTGTTGTACGACGTGATCTGTTTGCTCGTATTCATATGGTCCTGGAGTGGCAGAAACATAGATGATTTGATTGACATGCGCTTCAAATTCTTCCAATCGTAAAGGACGATTATCTAAAGCTGATGGCAAACGAAATCCATAGTCTACTAACATTTGCTTACGTGCGCGATCTCCATTGTACATGCCTCTAATTTGCGGCATCGTAACATGTGATTCATCGATCACCATCAAAAAATCTTCAGGGAAAAAATCAATCAACGTATAAGGTGGTTCTCCTTCTTTACGTCCATCCATATGTCGCGAATAATTCTCGATTCCTGAAGTATACCCCATTTCACGTAACATCTCGATATCATAATTAGTGCGTTGTTCTAAACGTTGTGCTTCTAGTAACTGCTCATTTTCTCGTAAAATCTTTAGACGCCATTCAAGTTCGGCTTGAATGGAAGCGATCGCGGTTTCCATATGATTCTCATCGGTCAAAAAGTGCGTTGCCGGAAAAATCGAGACATGCTCTATATCGTTGTGGACTTCACCTGTCAAGGCATCGACTTCACGAATCCGATCGACTTCATCGCCAAAAAATTCAATCCGCAACGCACGTTCATCGCGTGAAGCTGGAAAGACTTCGATAACATCGCCTCTCACGCGAAATCGTCCCCGCTGAAAATCAATATCATTGCGTTCAAATTGGATATCAATCAGACGACGCAACACTTCTTCGCGTGAAATCTCCATTCCTTCGCGAATCGAGACAACTTGCTTTTGATATTCCATAGGAGAACCTAAACCAAAAATACAAGAAACTGAAGCCACCACTACCACGTCATTGCGCTCTAAAAGCGAACTCGTTGCCGAATGACGTAATTTATCGATTTCATCATTGACACTTGAGTCCTTTTCGATATATGTGTCGCTTGAGGGAACGTAAGCTTCTGGCTGATAATAATCATAATAACTCACAAAATATTCCACTGCGTTATTGGGGAAAAATTCTTTAAACTCACCATATAATTGACCAGCTAGTGTTTTATTGTGCGCAATGATCAAAGTCGGTTTATTGACCTGTTGGATCACATTTGAGATCGTGTAGGTTTTCCCCGTTCCCGTTGCTCCTAGTAGTATTTGTGCTTTTTCTTTCTTTTGAACTCCTTCGACTAGTTGGCGGATGGCCTCCGGTTGATCACCGGCCGGTTGGTACGCAGAAACTAGATCAAAAGGAATCGAATCATTTCGTTCAATCATCCTCAAGCCTCATTTCAATTGTTCGTTTTCGTTCTTATATTTTATCATAGCGAACATATTTTCGCTATTCTTGTGACTTGTTTCATAAGGATGGAAGTTTATCTCTTAAACTTTTCATGTAAGTTTTCCTAACATTTCATGTAAGCATTCAGTTTATTTTTTTCTTTTTTCTTGTTATACTCTTGCTAATCGTCAATTCAAATCGAATCGACTAAGTTTTTATGAGAAGAAATGGAGGAAATCATTACATGAAACGAAAGCTTTTTTATTTATCACTACTTTCCATCGTGGCGACGTTAGGGTTGTTTACGGCACGTAGCGTAAAAGCAGAAGAAACGACTTATCAAATCGGAACTGACATCACATTTGCTCCGTTTGAATTTCAAGATGACAATCAAAATTATGTAGGGATCGATATTGATTTGTTAAATGCGATCGCCAAAGATCAAGGATTCGCCATCAATTTGCGTCCACTGGGATTTGATTCATCGATCCAAGGAGTCCAATCTGGACAACTAGATGGTATGATCGCAGGAATGAGTATTACAGATGAGCGGAAAAAAAGTTTTGACTTTTCTGATCCTTATTTTGATAGCGGCATCCAAATGGCTGTTAAAACTGGCGATAACTCAATCAAATCCTATGAAGACTTAAAAGGAAAAGTTGTCGGTGCTAAAGTTGGAACTGAAAGTGCAACATTTTTAGAAGCAAACAAGGATAAATATGGCTATACGATCAAAACCTATGACGATGCTACTGGCGTATACGGTGCCATCAAAAATGGAACGGTGCAAGCAATTTTCGATGATTATCCTGTTTTAGGATACGCCATCAACAAGGGAGAACCTTTGCAACTCGTTGGGACAGCTGAAAAAGGAAATGCTTACGGTTTTGCAGTCAAAAAAGGCGAAAATGCCGAACTGATCCAAAAATTCAACGCCGGTCTTAAAAAATTAAAAGAATCAGGCCAATATGACGAAATCGTTCAAACGTATATCAAAACAACTAGCGAAACGGCAACATCACAAACAGAAATGAAAAAAATCACACCGCTAAAAGAGAAATACATCATTGCAAGCGACTCTGCTTTTGCCCCATTTGAATTCAAAAACGAAGACAATGAATATGTGGGGATCGATGTCGATTTGATGAAAAAAGCGGCAGAATTACAAGGTTTCACGATCGACTTTAACTTCATCGGCTTCTCAGCAGCAGTTCAAGCCTTACAAGGGCAACAAGCTGACGGCATGATCGCCGGTATGACTGTGACAGACGAACGGAAAAAAGAATTCGACTTTTCCACTCCTTATTTCCAAAGCGGTATCCAAATCGCAGTCAAAAAAGGCAATAAAGACATCAACTCTTATGAAGACTTAAAAGGCAAAAAGGTCGGGGTAAAAGTTGGGACCGAAAGTGCGGACTTTTTAGAAGCCAATAAAGATAAATATGGCTACACGATCAAAAGTTATGATGCAGCAGATCAATTATACGAAGCAGTCAAGGTCGGCGCAGTCGACGCCATCATGGACGACTATCCAGTAATCGGCTATGCGATCTCTCAAGGTCAAGAACTTGCTACACCGATTGCACGTGAAAGTGGCGGGGAATATGCCTTCGCTGTGAAAAAAGGGCAAAACCAAGAATTACTTGAAATGTTCAACGAAGCTTTAGCACAAATGAAACAATCAGGTGAATATGACAAGATTATTGCAACGTATATCGCAGATGGCGAACCAGTCAAACAAGAATCGACTAAAGATAATTCTTCTTTATGGGGAATCTTAAAAAACAACTATAAACAATTGCTTGCCGGTTTAGGCAAAACAATGCTTCTTGCCTTGATTTCCTTTGCGCTCGCGATTTTAGTCGGCGTCATCTTTGGCTTAATGAGTGTCGCACCAATCAAAGCACTACGCATCATCGCGTCAATCTACGTGGATATTATTCGCGGGATTCCAATGATGGTATTGGCATTCTTTATCTTCTTTGGTTTATCAGGAGCGATCGGCATTACCATTCCAGACTTTGTTGCTGGGGTCATCACCTTGACGCTAAACGCCAGTGCTTATATCGCTGAAATCGTTCGTGGCGGAATCAACGCTGTACCAAAAGGACAGATGGAAGCATCACGTAGTCTTGGATTATCTTACAACCGAACGATGCAAAAAATCATTTTACCGCAAGCGGTACGCATCATGGTGCCTTCGTTTGTTAACCAATTCGTCATTACCTTAAAAGATACAACGATCATTTCCGCTATCGGTGTGGTCGAGTTGTTACAAACTGGAAAAATCATTGTAGCAAGTACGCTCCAAAGTACGTCTGTCTACTTTATTATCGCGATGATCTACTTAATCGTGATCACAGCATTAACTCGTTTAGCGAAAGTTTTAGAAAAGAAGGTGAATTAAGATGGCAGAAAAAATCTTAGTAGAACATTTAGTCAAACAATACGGAGACAATACTGTTTTAAACGATATCAATGTCTCGATCAAAGAAGGCGAAGTCGTCTGCATTATCGGCCCTTCTGGTTCAGGAAAATCGACCTTTTTACGTTGTCTAAACCGTCTAGAAGAGCCTTCTAGCGGAGATATCATCGTCGATGGCGCCCATCTAATGGATAAAAATACAGATATCAATATGGTCCGTCAACATATCGGGATGGTGTTTCAACACTTCAACCTTTTCCCACATCTATCGATTATGGAAAACATCATCCTCGCACCAACAGACCTTAAAAAATTAAGTAAAGCCGAAGCAGAAAAAAAAGCTGTTAAACTACTTGAAACAGTTGGATTAGCCGATAAAAAAGACGCTTATCCGGATAACCTATCTGGTGGGCAAAAACAACGGGTTGCCATTGCTCGCGCATTGGCGATGAATCCTGATATCATGCTCTTTGATGAGCCGACATCCGCGCTAGATCCTGAAATGGTTGGCGATGTGTTGAACGTTATGAAAAAACTAGCCAAACAAGGGATGACGATGGTGATCGTTACCCACGAAATGGGATTTGCTAAAGAAGTCGCCAACCGTGTTATGTTTATCGATGGTGGAAACTTTTTAGAAGATGGCACACCAGATCAAATTTTTAATCATCCAACCAATCCACGTACCAAAGACTTTTTAAACAAAGTTTTAAATATCTGAAAAAAGAGGTGTGACAGGACATTGTCACACCTTTTTCACTATCGAAAACATGGTATTTTAGAAGCACCGCCTACGAAAATAAGCCGAATCACGCCCGAAATTATCGGGCGTGATTCGGCCTATTTCTTAGAGCTGTCTATTTTGGTCACAGCTTCTTTGTGCTTATTTTTTCTTACCACCAAATGCATCTTTGACTTTATCGAAAAAGCCTTCTGCATGTTGTTCTGTAGTACTTAAACCAGATGCTTTCGCAAATTCACGTAACGCATCTTTTTGCTGTTCATTTAAGTTTTTCGGTGTGATCAATTTCACGGTCACTTGTTGATCACCGTTGCCACCACCACGTAGACGAGGTGCTCCTTTACCACGTAAGCGGAATTTCGCACCTGTTTGGGTACCAGCAGGGATCTTCAATTTCACATCACCATGAACCGTTGGGACTTGGACTTCATCACCTAAAGCCGCTTGAACAAAGTTTAATGGCAATTCATAGTAAATCTCACCGCCATCACGTTCAAAAATATTTGACGATTTAACTCTGAAAATCACGTATAGATCTCCATAAGGACCACCATTGGTTCCGGCTTCACCTTGAGAAGCTAAACGCATTTGTTGATCGTCTTCTACTCCAGCTGGAACAGTGACTTTTACTTTATGATTTGCTTTTTCATGCCCTGTTCCATGACACGTTTCACATGGATGCGCAATTTCTTTTCCTGTTCCATGACACACGTCACACGTTTGTTGTGTCATCACACGACCAAGCGGTGTTTGACGTTCTACATTGATACGACCTGCTCCGTGACATTTATGACAGGTTTCTGGTTGCGTACCTGGTTTTGCTCCGCTACCCTCACACGTATGACAGGTTTCTTCACGTTTATAGTGGATTTCTTTTTCTACACCAAAGACCGCTTCTTCAAACGTTAAATCGATAATGTATTGTAGATCTGCACCTTGTCTTGGAGCATTAGGATTAGCAGCACGTCCACCTCCGCCGCCAAAGAATGACTCAAAGATATCTTCAAAGCCACCAAAACCACCACCAGAGAATCCACCAGCACCGCCGAAGCCACCAAAGCCTCCGCCGCCACCATAGTTTGGATCTGTCCCGGCATGTCCATATTGATCATAAGCGGCACGTTTTTGTGGATCACTTAAAATTTCATATGCCTCTGAAACTTCTTTAAACTGAGCTTCAGCGCCTTCTTCTTTATTGATATCTGGATGGTATTTTTTGGAAAGCTTACGATACGCTTTTTTTATTTCATCGTCCGAAGCTCCTTTTTGTAAACCTAGGACTTCATAATAATCACGTTTTGTTGCCATGGGCTTCCCTCCGTTTTCTTCATATACCTTAGTATTCTAACATAGATTTTTTCAAGATGTTACTCAAATTTTATCAAAAGAAAAAGCCAAAGCAGTCGACTTTGGCTTTTTCAACGTGAACTAGATTATTTGTTGTCATCCACTTCTTCAAAGTCAGCATCGACTACATCATCAGCGCCACTTTGAGCTGCGTTAGGATCTGCTTGTGCTTGTTGTTGAGCAGCTTGTTCATACAATTTAACGGTTAAGTTTTGTACGATTTCGTTTAACGCATCACGTTTTGTTTTCATTGCTTCGATATCATTTGCTTCCACAGCCGCTTTTAATTCATCGCGTGCTTCTTCCGCTTTTTTCAATTCGTCTTCTTCGACTTTACCTTCAAGTTCTTTTGTTGTTTTATCTACAGTGAACAATAAAGCATCGACTTCATTACGTAGATCGACTTCTTCTTTACGCGCTTTATCTGCTTCAGCATTCGCTTCTGCATCTTTTACCATGCGTTCGATTTCATCATCAGATAAACCTGAAGAAGATTTGATTGTGATCGTTTGTTCTTTTTGTGTACCTAGATCTTTAGCCGATACATTTACGATACCATTTTTATCGATATCAAATGTTACTTCGATTTGAGGGATTCCACGTGGTGCTGCTGGGATATCTGTCAATTGGAAGCGACCTAATGTTTTGTTATCTGCTGCCATTGGACGTTCACCTTGTAATACGTGAATATCTACAGCTGGTTGGTTGTCTGCTGCTGTTGAGAAGACTTGTGATTTACTTGTTGGGATCGTTGTGTTACGATCGATCAATTTCGTAAATACGCCACCCATTGTTTCGATACCTAATGATAATGGAGTTACGTCTAGTAAAACAACGTCTTTTACATCTCCAGTGATTACCCCACCTTGGATCGCAGCTCCCATTGCCACTACTTCATCCGGATTTACAGATTTGTTTGGTTCTTTACCAGTTTCTTTACGTACTGCTTCTACTACTGCAGGAATACGTGTAGAACCACCAACTAAGATCACTTCATCGATATCTGATTGAGATAAACCAGCATCTTTTAGTGCTTGACGTACAGGACCTTTTGTACGTTCTACTAAGTCAGCTGTGATTTCGTCAAATTTCGCACGTGTTAAGGTCATTTCTAAGTGAAGTGGACCTGCTTCTCCAGCTGTGATAAATGGCAAGCTGATTTGTGTGCTTGATACACCAGAAAGATCTTTTTTCGCTTTTTCAGCAGCATCTTTCAAACGTTGAACTGCCATTTTATCTTTACTTAAGTCGATTCCATTTTCTTTTTTGAACACGTCTACCATGTGGTCGATGATTTTGTTATCAAAGTCATCCCCACCTAATAAGTTATCTCCAGCTGTTGACAATACGTCAAACACGCCGTCACCTAATTCAAGTACAGATACGTCAAATGTACCTCCACCAAGGTCAAATACTAAGATTTTTTCATCTTTATCTGTTTTGTCTAAACCATAAGCCAAAGCTGCTGCTGTTGGTTCATTAACGATACGTTCCACTTCTAAACCAGCGATTTTACCAGCGTCTTTTGTTGCTTGACGTTGCGCATCGTTAAAGTAAGCAGGAACAGTGATGACTGCTTTTTCAACTTTTTCACCTAGATAGTCTTCTGCAAATCCTTTGATGTATTGTAAGATCATTGCTGAGATTTCTTGAGGTGTGTAGTTTTTACCTTCTACTTCAACTTTGTATCCAGGTTCGCCCATGTAGCGTTTGATTGAAGAAATCGTATTTGGGTTTGTTACAGCTTGGCGTTTTGCTACTTCACCCACTTGGATTTCACCATTTTTAAATGAGACAACAGAAGGAGTTGTACGATTTCCTTCAGGATTGGTAATGATTTTTGCTTCTCCGCCTTCTAATACAGCTACTGCAGAGTTTGTAGTTCCTAAGTCGATTCCGATAATTTTACTCATATCTAATTCTCTCCTTTTTCATTTTACATCAATATTGGTTTGATTTATTTTTTATTGTGCAACGATAACCATACTTGGTCGTAAGACGCGATCATGCAAGCGATAGCCTTTTTGCAAGACTTCCACGATCGTATCTGTTGCTTGATCTTCAGTTGCTGGGATCGTTTGTACTGCTTGATGCAGCATTGGATCAAACGGTTCACCTTTAGCCGGAATTTCTTCGATTCCTTCTTCTTTTAACGCATGTCGTAAGCTTTCTAAGACCATTTCAACGCCTTTTTTCAAGCTTTGACTTTGTTCATCCGTTACTTCAGCAGCCATTGCACGCTCTAAATTGTCGATTGCAGGCAATACTTTTTTCCCTAAATCTTGAGAACGGTATTTTTGCAACAATTCACGTTCGTTACGATTGCGTGAAGTAATATTCGCAATTTCCGCAGAAGCACGTAAGAACTTATCTTCCATTGCTTCAAATTCAGCTTTAACTGTATCTAGTTCAGATACAACCTCTTCTTCCATTGCTTCGGTCACTTGATCTTCTACAAGTTCCTCGACTTGTTCTTCTTGCATATCTTGCTCATGTTTTGTCACTTAATTCCATCCTTTCTATAGATGATAGACATGGTCTAATCCGTTATAATAATTGGCTAATGTCGTGGATAGCTCATCTTTGAATAGATCCATTAAGCTATACATTTGCGCATAAGGCATATTCGCCGGGCCTAGTAAGGCAATGGTTCCTAAGCCATGGTTTTTAATTTCATAGTTTGCTTGAATGATACTCATATTTTCTAGTAGATCCACACCGATCTCTTTTCCAATTTTGACTTGGATCGAGTCGTTTCTAGAAGCAAACAATTGACCGAGCGCTTCAGAATCTTTCATAAAATCATACAATTGTTTCACTGTCGTGCCACTTTGATTCGTTTCGAAATTCAATACATTCATCCGTCCACTAACGAATACCTTATCTTCAAACGCTTGACTGAGTAGATGATAAAACACATCTAAAATCCCTTCCGTCGATTGAAAATAGCGATTCATAATCATGGGAATCTCGGTTCGTAAACGATGGTATACCGTTAACAATGACTCATTGAGTAGACGCTCATTTACTATTGAAGCAATCGTTTCTAAATCTTCAAGCTTCATCGTATCCGGAATTGTAAATACGCTACTTTGTACGTTATTTTTATCCGTTACAATAATCGTCACTACTTGTCTTTGATTTAACGGAATCATCCGAAACCCGGTCAGCTTGCGATCACTCATCTCCGGACCAAGTGCTAGTGCAGTATAATTTGTCATCTGGGATAATAATAGCGCAGATTGACGAATGATCTCATTGATTTCATGAAATTCTTTTGCAAAAGCATGTTTGATCATGACTGTCTCTTCTTTAGAGATCGTTTTTGGAACCAATAAATGGTCCACATAATAACGATACCCTTCTAATGAAGGAACACGTCCTGAAGAAGAATGGGTCTTTAATACTAACCCTTTTGCTTCTAATGTTTTCATCTCGTTTCGAATCGTAGCCGAACTCGCTTCAATTCCAGATTCCATCAATGTTTTCGAACCAACTGGCTGTTCATCGCTAGTATAGTTCTGGATGATAAGACGTAGAATCTCTTCTTGTCTATTGGTCAACATTTTCATCACCCCTTGTTAGCACTCGATATACTTAAGTGCTAATACAAGTATAAATATATCATATTCTAGATAATTGTCAAGAATTTCACTCACATTTTTAGCACTCTTTTACATCAAGTGCTAAAAACCGCTAGAGTCCAATTGCTCTAGCGGTTTCGTAACTATTTATCCAATAAAAAACGCTCAAATACTTCATTTCCTACAAACATTCCTGCTTTCGTTAAAGCAATTGCTTCTTTTGTTTCGATCAACCATCCTTTAGCAATCAGTTCATCTAAAACTGGTCGATACAACGCGTCGATCGTTGTCGAAAATTTCGTTTCAAAGTGTGCTTTTGACACACCCGTTTGTTTCCGCAACCCTAAAAAGAGTTCTTCTTCGATTTGATTGACTCTAGCAATCGGTTCTTGTTCCATAATGGGGAGAGTTTGTTCGCGTAATGGGTTGAGATAATGCTGGATCGGACCAAAATTACGATAACGAGTCTGATCGACATACCCGCTAGCACCTGCACCAAACCCAAAGTATTCCTCATTGTTCCAATACACTAAATTATGCTTGGATTCAAAGCCAGGTTTTGCAAAATTACTGATTTCATATTGGTGATACCCTGATTTTTCCATTGCTTCAATCGTTTGCTCAAACATCGCCACTTCGACTTCTTGACTAGGTAGTTCCATTCGCCCTTGGCGGACCCAATTCATAAACATCGTTTTATTTTCTAAAATTAATGAATACAAGGAATAATGAGGCAAGTCAAAGGCTAACGCTTGCGCTAAGGTATCCGAAAATCCTTCAAGCGTTTGACCAGGTAAAGCATAGATCAAATCGATACTGATATTGTGGAATCCTTCTTTATCAAGCAAGGCTAACGTATCGTAAACATCTTGCGCGGAATGTTTACGCCCAATTTTTTTTAGCAAACGGTCGTCAAATGTTTGCACCCCCATCGACAGACGATCGATGCCATAATTTTTCATGACTTGTAGTTTTCCTTTTGTCAAATCACCAGGATTTGCTTCAATCGTAAATTCTTTAACCGTCTCCATCGGAAAGCGCGACACGACTCCAGAAAGTAAGGCATCGAGCTGCGCTTCATTTAGAGAAGTCGGTGTGCCGCCTCCGATATAGATCGTAGGAGATGCGGTGATCGGTTGTTTGGCTAACGTCAATGAGATCTCATCTAATAAACGTGTCACATATTCGTCGACTGGTTGTCCTTCTAAAAATACTTTATTAAAATCACAATAAAAGCAGATATGTTCACAAAATGGGATGTGAATATAAGCGGATCGTTGCAATTGTGTTGGTTGATTCATGATTATCAAATTCCTCTTCATTCTTTTGGTCTTTGGTTAGTGTACCACAAAACCATCACGATCCACACTGTTTAAAAGTCTGAATGTATTATCTTTCTTTTAGGGTAATGATTTGCTCCGCTAGAATATCCTCTTGACTGATTTGCTTTTTGGCCTTTTCAGGATCTTTTTTTACAGCCTCGATCGTCTGCTCTTGGTCAGAAAAAATAAAGACCCCTACAGCACCATTTTTTGATTGAGTATAAGGGACAAAAGCACAAAAGGTCTTGTCAAAAGACCTACTGCTTCCGTAAGCATCCATCTCTCCATATTTAGTGTCGGATACAGACATCTTGACTTCAGATATTGCCTTCCCTTCTTTTTGCGCTGTACTAAATGTGACAGTATAGGTTATAGTGGAAGGTACTTGACTATTTTTTGTCGACATTTCCTCTGCACTTGTATTCGTTCGTAAATCCTTGCTTTCAATCTCGATATATTCGTCTTCTTTTTGCGTGATCGTATAGATCATTTGGTCTTTTTCTTTTGTTACAGTAAATTCTGGTTCTGTCTTTGTACTCGTCTTCACGATAAACAATCCAATCCCGATCAATACAACGAGCCCTACTATACTATACCCAATATACCTCATTTTCATAAAACTCACTCCCTTACCTAAAATTTGAATACACTCATCTTTATTTCATTTTAATTTAATTTAAGAGATTCTTCAACATGAAACCGAAATGTCAGAACACTACTTTCACTCGTGCGCTAAATTTAATTTTACTATCAAAATCGTGATTTCATTTCTGAGCGAGTTCGAAAAAAATACATAACTTTTATAGCACAATCATTTGTCTACTCATTTAACTGCTATGCACTAATCGCTTTACAAAAATCTAAACACAAAAAGTAAGTTCACTTTTGACCTCCTATTCTATATACTTGTAAATAAGAGATCGTTTGGGATGGATAACATACTATTTTCTTTAAATGATCTTATTTTTGAATAAGAAAGAAGGAAAAAACATGAAAAAAAGTGTATTGATTGGGTTTTGTGCGACAATTTTACTCGCAGTTAGTGCCTCAGCATTGACTACCACTACCGTTTATGCAGAAAGTCAACCACCTGTAATGACCGAAAAAAATACGGTTATAAGTACATGGGGTACAGCAAAAGTAACCTTTGATACCAAAACAGGTACTTTGCGTGTTGAAAACGGTGTGATCTATGATGCTGCCACACTTTCAGAAGTTGAAAAGAATTCAGAATTTGTAGACGCCTCTCAAAAAATTGCTCGTAAAGAAGTGAAACATCTTTTGTTTGGAGAAAATGTTTCTATTAAAAATAGCGAATCTGCTTGGCAATTAGATGGAACTGCAACATCGCTTGCACAATTTAAAGAAGAATTTACCCATTTTGATCAATTGACGTTCATTTTGGGTGAGCTAGGCAATCCAAATTTGCCATATCCAGCACCGTTCGCTCACGGAGTTATTCAGGATGTTTATCGTGCGTATAACCCAAACTCTGGAGATCATCTTTATACAATGTCTAAAGATGAATTTAATTATGTTGTCGATAAAGGGTGGAAAAATGAAGCTGTAGCATATGCAGGATACGACTGGTCAACTGTACCGATTTATCGTATTTATAATCCAAATTCTGGTGAGCATATGTTTACGACGAGCCAAGATGAATATTTTGCACTATATGAAGCGACTTGGATTCCAGAAGGAATTTCATTCGGTGCAGCAGAACAAACAATGAATACACAAGCCGTATACCGTGCCTTTAATCCGAATGCTAAAGGACCGGGAAGCCATTTATTTACTAAAAATGCCTCTGAGATCCAGCATTTAGTCAATCTTGGTTGGAAAAATGAAGGGACAGCTTATTTTGTTCCTACCGGGGCAGATATGTTGGAAAATACAAAATAAAACTAGAATGAGCACGGCAAATGAATAGCTTATTCTATAATAATTTTTACCATGTAAAGTCACTCTACAAAGAGCAAAACAAAAAAAGAAGCCATCCTTAGATGACTTCTTTTTTGTTTATTTAGTCCATTCGTCGACTTTATCTTGATTTTTTTCAATCCAGTTTTGTGCTGCTTTTTCAGGTGATGTACCATTAGAAATTTCAAGCATTACAGATTCAACATCATCTGTTGTCCAGTTAAAGTTGTCTAATACTTCGTTTACTTCTGGCATATCGTCTTTAAAGCCTTCACGAGTCATGGTATGGATGCTTTCTGCTCCACCCATTGTCTCTTTTGGATCTTCAAGATATTTCAAGTCATATTTTGCAAACATCCAATGTGGTGACCAACCTGTGATCACGATCGGTTGTTTATTTTGGTACGCTTGATCTAACGCAACCATCATCGCACCTGATGAAGAAGTCGAAACTTTCCAATCGGCTAAGTTTGGATAAGACTCTTGTGTTTTTTCAGCTGCAGCGACTGCACCTGAACCAGGTTCGATCCCAACGATTTCTTTGTTGGCTTGGTCTTTTAGGTCTTCGATTGAATTTACGTCCATATAAGATGGCACAACTAATCCAACTTTAGCCCCTTCAAGGTTCGGTCCTAAATCGACCAATTGATCTTTATACTTTTCATATTGTGGTTTATGTGTACTTGGTAACCAAGCAGATAACATCGCATCTGACTGACCAGTTGCCACAGATTGCCACATGATCGCATTATCTAAAGGGGTTAAGTTTACCGTGTAGCCCATTTGTTTCAAGACTTCACCGACAACATTTGTTGACGCAACTTCAGTATCCCACTCCACATAAGCTAAGTTTACCGTACCTTTTGCTCCAGCTTGATTGTCTTTACCATTAAAGAAAGCACCACTTACGATTGATACTACGATAGCAGCAAGTGCTACGACTGTTACAATACGAGAAGTTTTCTTGCTAACCGCTTTTTCTTTTTGGTGATTTGGTTTATTGATCAATTGTGTGAAACGGTCGATAATAATCGCTAAGATTACTAAGGCTAACCCGTTTACAAAACCATTTCCGACTTGCGCATGTTGTAAGGCAGATAATACTCCACGACCTAGACCAGGAGCTCCGATCATTGACGCGATCACGACCATTGACAATGCAAGCATTGTTGTTTGGTTGATCCCAGCTAAAATCGTACTTTTTGCTAATGGCAATTCTAATTTGAATAGACGTTGACGTCCGGTACTACCAAATGAATCCGATGCTTCAACCAATTCTTTTGGAATTTGACGAATCCCTAAGTTCGTAAAACGAACAGTTGGTGGTAAAGCAAAGATTACAGAGGCAAATACCCCAGGAACCATCCCGATACCAAAGAAGGCAACGGCTGGAATCAAGTAAACGAAACCAGGCATGGTTTGCATGAAGTCAAGGATCGGTTGGATCACTTTTTCTGCACGATCACTTTTAGCCATCCAGATCCCTAATGGTACCCCGATGATGATCGACACTAAACTGGAAACGATCACTAACGTCACGGTATTCATCAAGTCGCCCCACAAGTTTTGATTGTAGATGTATAGCAATCCAATAAAACTAAACGCAGCTAATCCCCATTTACGACCAGAAATCATAAAGGCTGCGACAGTCATCACGACAATAAACAATAACGGATTAATCAATGTTAATACGTTGGTAATAAAGTTCATTCCGGCAGTTCCGCCATCTTGAACGATTTGGAATAACCCAGAAAACGTACTGGTTATCCAGCTTGATGCACTTTCAACCCAATCTGCAACTGGAATCGATTGTTGTAAAAAATTATCCATTTAACATTTCCTCCTCAATGATTGATTCTTCGATAGGTCCTTCTGTATCAGCCAAAGCTTCAATCACACTACCGCGAATCACAACTCCCATTAATTTTTCATTGTCATCGACAACAGCTAATGGAGTTGGAGAATCATAAATCAAGTTGAAAATGTCCGTGACTAATGTATCTGCATGGACTTTTTTCACGTTTTTATCGATTACTTCTTTTAATGGTAAATTATTTTTACGAGCGTCACGAGCAGATTCTGCCGTTAAACTTCCTTTTAATTTACGCTGTTTGTCGATTGCAAGTAACATACTTACTTCTTCTTTACGCATACGTGTTAACGCAACGTTTGGTCCATCGATTTCGATGTTTGTGGTAATCGCAGGAACCATAATGTTTTGCGCCGTCAAGACTTTCGAGCGATCCACATCTTCTACGAATTCGCGGACAAAGTCATTGGCTGGGTTTGTTAAGATTTCCTCACCCGTACCGATCTGCATGATTTGACCATCTTTCATCAAGGCGATGCGATCCCCAATACGTAATGCTTCATTTAAATCATGAGTGATGAAGATGATTGTTTTTTGAACTTTTGTTTGTAGTTCCAATAACTCATCTTGCATTTCACGACGGATCAACGGGTCAAGCGCTGAAAAGGCTTCATCCATCAATAAGATTTCAGGGTCATTTGCTAGTGCACGGGCTAGACCCACACGTTGTTGCATCCCACCAGATAATTGATTTGGATATTGATCTTTAAATGAGATCAAACTAGAATTTTCTAAAGCTTGTTCCGCTTTTTGTGTTCGTTCTTCTTTTGGTACACCACGAACTTCCAAGCCATATTCCGTATTTTCTAAAATCGTACGGTGTGGGAATAATCCAAAGTTTTGGAATACCATGTTGATTTTGTGACGACGGATCTCGCGTAATTCTTCTTTATTCATTTTTGCGATATCTTCACCATCGATATAGATATCTCCATAAGAAGGATCGATCAGACGGTTGATCAAGCGAACAAGTGTTGATTTCCCACTACCAGATAGACCCATAATTACGAAGATTTCCCCTTCATTCACTTCGAAATTCGCGTCATAAACCCCAACGGTCGCACCGGTTTTTTCTAAGATTTCATTTTTCGATTTATTTTGTTTTACTAATTCTAACGCCTGTTGTTGACGTTTCCCAAAGATTTTTGTTAAATGTTCCACCCGAACTTTTACCAAAAATATCACTCTCCTATTTCTGATTTAAATATTAAAAAAATATCAAACTGACCATACTAGATTAACATCGTGTGGTCAGTTTGTCAAAAAATTGAACCGAAACTTTTCATGAAAAAAAGTTCCGGCTCAATGTAAGCTGATATTAACGGGTTTCATTCGCATAAAAAAAGTTAGATACACGTTGGTAGACGACTTCACTTCCAACAAAAAACACTCGATTGCCAACACTTAGTTTCGCGTATGGCCCTGGAGAAATAATTGTTTCCGTATCTGTTTGAATGGCAATAATCGTTCCACCTGTTTGATGCCAAAAGTTTAAATCTTTGATACTCACTTCTAAGTTACGTGCTTCACTCGTCAAAAAAATCTCATATGGTACAAAAGGCAATTGATCGTGAACTTGCTTCATTTGACGCACCAAGTCATTTAACAACTGATATTGCCGTTCAGCTTCTTCTTTAGATCGCTGGATACTTTCTTTCATATCTTCACGAATCATTTGAATGGTCTGGATCCCCTTATATTGCTCGACAAAATCATGTGCTTTCTCTTTTGATGATACAAATGCACCACTTCCATGTTTGACGTCCATAATTTGTAGATCCACTAACACATTGATCGCTTTGCGTGCCGTTTCTGGTGAAACATTAAAATGCGTCGCAAGTGTCGAGCGTGCATGGATTTTTTCCCCAATATGGTAACGGCCTTCCACAATACGTTCCGCGATTTCAATCGCAACTTGTTGATATTTCGGTAAGCCCGTCGTTGTTTTTGTTTTTTCGCCCAAATAACCCCTCCTTTATTTGTCAGTAAAGTAAGCACGACTATTTTTTTCATCTAATTGTAGCTGCGTGATCAAAGCGTCCACTGAAGGATAGGCTTCTTGATCACGTAGGTAAGCCAACCAACGTACTTCAACATGTTCGCCGTAAATATCTTCGTGAAAGTCAAAAATATTTACTTCCACTGTAATGGGTCGATTTTTTTCAAAGGTATCATTTCGACCAATAGACCCCATTGAAGGATACCACGTTTCACCGATCAAAATCTCGGTTACGTAAACCCCTTCTTTTGGTAAACGCACTGTCGATTTGGTTTGGATATTGGCAGTCGGAAACCCTAATAAACGTCCTCTAGCATCTCCATGAACGACCAACCCTTCTGTTACGTATTCATACCCTAACATTGTATTCACTTCCTCCATTTCTCCTGCAGCTAACGCTTGACGGACGCGCGTCGAGCTGACCTTTTCACCTGTTAGCGTCTTTTTAGGTACCGTAATGACCTCAAAACGTTCCTTGGCATATAACGGTAAATGCTCCATCGCCGCGATTTCTTTGGGTCCATACGTATAATCAAACCCCGCAACGACGACTTTCGCTTGCCAATTGACGATATATTGATCGACAAATGCTTGCGGAGATAGACTAGCAAATCCTGAAGTAAAATCGACAACAAATAAGTAATCCACGCCTTGTTGCGCCATCAAGTTTGCTTTTTGTTTCACTGTTGTTAAATACTTCATCGAATGTGGCGCGATTTTTTTAAATACGATCGATGGATGTTGATTAAACGTCATCACAGCTAATTTAATGCCTAATTCGTCTGCCTTTTTACGCCCTGTTTCAATCACTTTTTGATGTCCTTTGTGTACCCCGTCAAAAAAACCCAATACCAAAACCATGGGTTCATTCGGTAGTTGTTCTTGATGATAGGGATGTCTAATCTCAATTACTTGCATACTGTCTCCTTAATCGTTTCGAAATACTTTTAGCGGTTTTAAAACCGTCGTCTTCTCATCATAGCGATAGTATAAACTTACAACGTTTTCTTGATAAAACAAAGCAATCGGCTCACTTGGAACATGTTGAAGGCCAAAAACAGTATAGTCTAAACGCATTCCATTTTTGACTTGTTGGTATAAACGATCGCTAATATCGACTCGATCAAATTTTTTCACACCATACTCGATCGGCAAAATAAAGTCTTCTAAGCGATTTTCTTCTTTTGCTTCTTGAACTTGACTTAACGTCAATGCCTGTGCTTTTGTAAATCCACCACTTTGCGTCCGAACAAGATCTGACATATGCGCTGGATAGCCTAATGCTTTGCCTAGATCAACAGCTAAAGTGCGAACATAGGTCCCTTTGCCACACGCTACTTTAAAGTACCATGACTGTGTTTGTGTTTCTTGATCGAACACTGGCTCTGTTGTGCGTTCAAAAGAAGTGATCACAGCTTTTCTGATTGGACGCTCAACTTCTTCGTTATTGCGCGCGTACTCGTAAAGTTTACGACCGTTGACTTTGACCGCTGAATACATCGGAGGAATCTGTGTGATCTCTCCTACCATACTTGCCATTTTTTCATCGATCTCGATCGTTGTAAGTGGCGCAAGTACCGCTTTTTGCTCCACTACTTCCCCTGATTTATCTTCAGTTGTCGTACTAAAACCTAGCGTGATCTCTCCTTCGTAAACTTTACCCGAGTCGGTCAAAAATTCGATCACTTTGGTTCCTTTACCGATGCAAATCGGTAAAATGCCTTCTACATCAGGATCAAGTGTTCCGCCGTGTCCAACTTTTTTTGTTTGCAAGATCTTTCTTAATTTAAATACACAATCGTGGCTCGTCATGCCACGCTCTTTCCATAACGGTAAGATACCATCCATGGTTTACACCTCTCTTTTTTTAACTGCTTTATTATAGCATATCCATCTATCAAGTTTGATCATAAAAAAAGAGTATCGACCGTGGTCGATACTCTACTTGTTTACTCTTTGTTTAAATCGCGTAACAACTGATCGATTTTTGTTCCATATTGAACTGATTGATCAATCTCAAAAACAAGTTCTGGTGTTTTATATAACGTGAGTGCGTGTCCGAGTTCACGACGGATCAGACCAGAAGATTTTTCCAATCCTTTTTGCGCCTTTTCACGATCAGAAGCCAAGTCAGATAAAATACTGTAATAAATGGTCGCTTGTTGCAAATCACCTGTAACGTGAACATCTGTAATGGTCACATCTTGTACACGTGGGTCACGCACTTTTTTACGTAAGATTTGATTGACTTCTTTTAAAATTTCTTGTGCCACTCGACGGTCTCTATAGTTTGCCATAGTATCCCTCCTATTAGTCGGCTTTGATTTCTTCCATTACAAAGCCTTCAATGATGTCATCCACTTTAAGGTCATTGAATTTTTCAACCATTGCTCCACATTCATACCCCATGCGGACTTCTTTGGCATCATCTTTGAAGCGTTTCAAGCTTTCTAATTTACCTTCGTAAATCACGATTCCTTCACGGATCACACGTACGCCACTGTCGCGACGGATAAAGCCTTCTGTAACGTAAGCTCCAGCAATCGTTCCGACTTTCGAAACTTTATACGTTTCACGAACGATCATTTGACCAGTGATTTTTTCTTCGAATTCAGGATCAAGCATTCCTTTCATCGCTGTTTCGATTTCTTCGATTGCTTTATAAATGATACGGTGCAAGCGAATATCGACTTCTTCTGCTTCTGCTTGTTGTCTTGCTTGAGGTGTTGGACGAACGTTAAATCCGATGATGATCGCATTACTTGCTGCAGCAAGCGTTACGTCACTTTCATTGATTGCGCCAACTGCTGAATGGACGATTTTCACACGTACGCCTTCAACATCGATTTTTTGCAATGAAGCAGCTACCGCTTCTGCTGAACCTTGCACGTCTGCTTTGACGATGACGTTAACATCTTTTAACTCGCCTTCTTTAAGACTAGCAAATAAGTTTTCTAATGTTACACGGCTGCTACTTGCACGTTGTTCTAACAACGCACGTTTGGCACGCTCTTCACCAGCGGCACGAGCTGATTTTTCATCATCAAAGACTACAAAACGATCGCCTGCTTGAGGTACATCATTTAATCCTGTAATCTCAACTGGTGTTGCTGGTCCTGCTGCTTTATCGCGACGACCCAAGTCATTGGTCATCACACGTACACGACCAAAGGTATTTCCAACTACGATTGGATCTCCCACGCGTAATGTCCCTTGTTGGACAAGTAACGTCGATACTGGACCTTTTCCTTTATCTAAACGAGCTTCGATTACTGTACCGATCGCATTTTGAGTTGGATCCGCTTCTAAATCTTCCACTTCAGCAACTAAAAGGATCATTTCTAGTAATTCTTCAATGTTTTGACCGAATTTCGCTGAGATTTCAACAAAGATCGTATCGCCACCCCAAGCTTCAGGAATCAATTGGTGTTCACTTAATTCTTGCATCACGTGTTGTGGGTTCGCACCTGGTTTATCGATTTTATTTACTGCTACGATGATTGGCACACCGGCAGCTTTCGCATGGTTGATCGCTTCAACTGTTTGTGGCATTACCCCATCATCTGCTGCAACGACTAAAATCGTGATATCTGTGATACTTGCTCCACGCGCACGCATACTTGTAAAGGCCGCATGTCCTGGTGTGTCTAAGAATGTGATTGGCTTGCCGTGGATATCGATTTGATACGCTCCGATATGTTGCGTGATTCCACCAGCTTCACCACTTGTCACACGTGAGTTACGCAATGTATCTAGTAATGTTGTTTTCCCATGGTCAACGTGTCCCATGATCGTAACAACTGGCGGGCGAGCCACTAGATTTTCTTTTTTCACTTCTTCTGGTTCAAAGAATTTGTCGATATCGGCAATATCCACTTGTACTTTTTCTTGTGGTTCCATACCGTAGTCGGTTGCTAATAATTCGATCGTGTCTTTATCTAATGGTTGATTTTGATTGACCATGACACCCATCATAAAGAGTTTTTTAATGATTTCAGCTGGCTCACGGTGAATTTTTTTCGCAATATCCGCAACATTCATTCCTTCTGTATATTCTAATACATCTGGTAATTCACGGAATTTACGTGCTGGTACAGCTGGTTTTTTCTCTTGATTATGATTTGGACGGCCTTTTTTCCCTTTTTTATTGAAACGATTACGGTTGTTGCCGTAGTTGTTGTTGCGTCCACGATTATTGTTATTGCCACCGCCTGATGTATTGCGGTTTTGCGTGTTTCCACCATTGCTGTTACGATTTTGGGTAGTTCCAGTCGTATTCGAACGGTTTTGTGTTGTATTTCCACTGGTTGTATTGCTGCGTTGCGCAGTATTGCCAGTCGTGTTATTACGGTTTTGTGTATTATTGTTACGGTTTTGTGTATTATTGTTACGGTTTTGCGTATTGTTATTACGATTTGCATTATTTCCTGCTGGACGCGTAGTATTGCTGCGATTTGCTGCAGGCTTCGTATTTTTTTGGTTAGATTGGTTCGTTTGATTAGATTGAGTCATCTAGTTTTAGTACTTCCTTAATGAGTATTCCGATTTTAGAGGCTATTGCCTCTCTTGCCAGATTCGTGGTTTATCTTCGATCGGTACCTTGTTTAAAGGATGAGTCCGTACTTCACCCCGTAGCTAGGCTACATTTCTTCTAAGAGCAATTCTTTAATGCGACGGGCAAACCCTTGGTCTACCACGCCTACGACCATTCGTGGCTTGCCGATTGACTGAACGATTTCTTCAGACGTAAAGGTATCCAGTACTGTCACATGATAGAATGCACCTTTATCTTTGATTTTTTTTTGCGTATTTTGGCTAGCATCTGATGCAACAAAAACTAATGGTACGTTTTGTTGACGAATCTCTCGTAACACGAGTTCTTCACCACTTACGATTTTCCCTGCTCTCATGGCTAAGCCTAACATATTTTTCGCTTTTTGTTTATTCATTTGCAAAAAGTTCCTGACGTGCTTTTTGATGTGCTACATAATCCACTAATTCTTGATAGAATTCGTCAGAAAGTGTCGTTTCAAACACTCGATCTAAGATTTTTTTGTCCCAAGCTAATTGGGCTTCTTTAGGATCGATGGCAATATATGCTCCTCTGCCAGGCATACGACCAGATGGATCGATCGCAACGTCTCCTTCTTTCGACCGTGTGATACGCAAGAGTTCTTTTTTAGGAAACATTTCGTTCGATACGACCGATTTTCTTAATGGAATTTTACGTTTTTTCATGAAAAATCCCTCCCTTGTTTACTCTTCGATTAGTTCATCTGAAACTTCTTCAACCAATGTTTCTTCGACTAATTGTTGGTCTTCTTCTACTGCCGCAGCTAAATCATCGCTGACGATTTCTTCTTCAATAAGCGCTTCTTCTTTACTTGCTTGTTCTTTTTGTTCATAAAGAGCAGCCATATCTGATTCTGATTTGATGTCGATTTTAAATCCAGTCAATTTTGCAGCTAATCGTGCGTTTTGACCGCGTTTTCCAATCGCTAATGACAATTGGTAATCTGGAACGACTACTGTACACGCTTTTGGATTAGTTTGATCAAAAATCACATCGGAAACTTCTGCAGGATTTAAAGCATTGGCAATAAAGACAGCTGGATCTTCATTCCATTCAACAATATCCATATTCTCGCCTTTTAATTCATTGACTAAGGCTTGAACACGTTGGCCTTTTGGTCCTACACATGTTCCAACTGGATCGATATTTTCATCATGTGAACGCACAGCGATTTTCGAACGATCTCCTGCTTCACGAGCAATGCTTACGATCTCAACGATACCATCATACACTTCTGGCACTTCTTGTTCGAATAAGCGACGTAATAAATCTGGATGGCTACGACTTACAAAAACTTGTGGTCCTTTTGACGTATTTTCAACACGTGATACGTAAACTTTAATTCGATCATGTGGTTGATAAAATTCGTTGGCCATTTGGTCTTGTTTTGATAAAACAGCTTCGATCTTCCCTAAATTCACGTAGATGTAACGGCTATCTTGACGTTCAACGACCCCTTGCATAATGTCTTTTTCGTAAGCGCTAAATTCATTATAGATAATTGAACGTTCTGCTTCACGAACACGTTGTAAGATCACTTGTTTTGCCGTTTGGGCTGCAATTCGACCAAAATCTTTAGGAGTAACTTCAAAGCGGATCTTATCCGCAATTTCATAAGCAGGATTGATCAACATCGCATCTTTTAACGAAACTTCTAATTGCGAATCCATTACTTCTTCAGTGACTTCTTTAACTGCAAATACATGGATATTGCCTTTTTTGCGGTCAAATTCTACCTCAACGTTTTGCGCTTGGCCATAATGACGTTTATATGCAGAAATCAATGCCGCTTCTAAAGCTTCGATTACGACTTCTTTTGATACTCCTTTTTCTGCTTCTAACGCATCTAGTGCGTTTAACATTTCTTTACTCATGATTAATTATATCCTCCGTTATTAAAATTGGATCGCTAAACGCGCTTTCGCGATGTTTTTGCGCTCAAACACGACTGTTTTTTCTCTTGTTTTGATACGATACGTCAATGTCAATGTTTCTGCCGTGACTTCGTTTAAAATACCTTCATATTGTTTTTGTCCATCGATTGCTTGATACAGTGAAATATGGATAAATGATCCCACCGCTTTTTCAAAATCTTTTTCCTTCTTCAACGGACGCTCAGCACCTGGCGAAGAGATTTCTAAAAAATAAGCTTGAGGGATTGGATCAGGATCCATAGCATCTAATTTTTCACTGACTTGTTCACTGACATACGCACATTCTTCAATATCGATGCCGCCTTCTTTGTCAATAAAAATACGTAAGAACCAGCTTTTTCCTTCTTTGACAAATTCTACTTCTACCAACTCGAACTGTTTTTCTTCTAAAATTGGCAGTACTACTTCGGTTACAGTTTCCACAACTGAACTCAACTACGATCGCCTCCTTAAACATGAACCAGAGCTTGTTTCCATTAAAAAGAGTGAGGGATAAAAACCCCTCACTCAGCTCAAGTATCATTACACTTGTAGTATATCACTTTTTCGTTTAAAACTCAACTGTTGCGCGCGTTTCTCTTAAGTCAACTTAATCTAAAACACGACTATAGTTGTTCACGTCTGCTAATAGTGCAGCAACAAATTCATCTACGCTCAACACACTTGTTTCTTTGCTACCGTAACGACGGATATTCACACTGTGATCTTGTGATTCTTGATCGCCTACTACCAATTGATATGGGATCTTTTGCGTTTGAGCGCCACGGATCTTATATCCCATTTTTTCATTACGCGAATCGACTTCTACACGAATGCCGACTTCTTGTAATTTTTGTTTCAATTCAAAGGCATATTCGCTATGCGCTTCTACTGAAACTGGAATGATCATCGCTTGCACTGGTGCTAACCATGTTGGGAAAGCCCCTTTATATACTTCAGTCAGATACGCTACAAAACGTTCCATTGTCGATACGATCCCGCGATGGATCACGACTGGACGATGATTGTTTTCACCATCTTCACCGACATAAGTTAGATCAAAACGTTCTGGTAACAAGAAGTCTAACTGGATCGTTGATAATGTTTCTTCCATTCCTAGAGCCGTTTTTACCTGTACGTCTAATTTGGGACCATAAAAGGCAGCTTCACCTTCTGCTTCAAAATAGTCTAAACCAGATTCGTCCATCGCGGCTTTCAGCATCGTTTGGGCGTTGACCCACATTTGATCATCATCGAAATATTTTTCAGTATTTTCTGGATCGCGATAGCTTAAACGGAAGCGGTAGTCGGTAATGCCAAAATCTTTATAAACAGCTAACATGATATCTAGTGTCCGTTTAAATTCATCTTTGATTTGATCTGGACGAACAAAAGTATGTCCATCATTTAAGGTCATCTCACGCACCCGTTGTAATCCCGATAGTGCTCCTGATTTTTCGTAGCGGTGCATCATTCCAAGTTCTGCAATTCTTATCGGCAATTCTCGGTAAGAATGGATATCGTTTTTATAGACCATCATGTGATGCGGACAGTTCATCGGACGAAGCACTAGCATTTCGCCATCGCCCATATCCATTGGTGGGAACATATCTTCATGGTAGTGATCCCAGTGACCAGAAGTCTTATACAAATTGACATCCGCCATAATCGGTGTATACACATGTTGATAGCCTAAGCTGATTTCTTTATCTACGATGTAGCGTTCGATTGTACGGCGAATCGTTGCCCCTTTTGGCAGCCAGAACGGTAATCCTGATCCAACTTCTTGTGAGATCATGAAAAGATCTAGTTCTTTTCCTAATTTACGGTGATCACGTTCTTTGGCTTCTTCACGCATCCGGATAAATTCTTTTAATTCTTTTTTATCAAAAAAGGCGGTTCCGTATACCCGTTGCATCATGTGATTATTCGAATTTCCGCGCCAGTAAGCTCCTGCTACTGAGAGCAGTTTCACTACTTGGATACGTCCAGTTGATGGCACGTGTGGCCCACGGCAAAGGTCGACGAATTCGCCTTGCTCATACGCTGTAATCACTTCATCTTCTGGTAACTCATTGATCAATTCTTCTTTATACGGGTCTCCTGCAAACAAGTCTAGAGCTTCTTGTTTTGTTAAGACACGTCGAGTGATCGGTAGATTTTCTTTGACGATTTTAGCCATTTCGGTTTCGATCGCAGTTAGATCTTCAGCAGTAATCGGATGCTCTCCATTGTCGGTATCATAGTAAAATCCTGAATCGATCGCAGGACCTACGCCAAAATGGATCGATGGGTATAATCGGCGCATCGCTTGTGCCATTAAATGCGCAGAAGAGTGACGGATCAAACCAAGTGCATCTTCGTGATCAGGTGTAACGATTTCGATTTTACCACCTGTTGTGATTGGTAAATCTAAATCAATCAATTGCCCGTCTAATTTTCCTGCTAAAGCTTTTTTTGCTAAACTTTTTGAAATACTTTCTGCGATTTCTTTTGTTGTAATGCCAGATTCAAACGATTTTACAGCGCCGTCTGGAAAGATAATTTCAATCATGTGAATTCCTCCTTAAGATAGTGATTGATCAGGACACAAAAAAAGTCCTAATAGCTTGGTTCGCTATTAGGACGAAAGTCATCGTGGTTCCACCTAAATTCAAATACAGTACACTGTATTCCTCAATGCGTTAACGGTGCATGCCGCCCTTGTTTCAACAAGGGTTTCGAAAGTGGTCAGCCTTTGGTTTTCTCCTAAGAGTGTTTCAGCCTAGCACTCTCTCTCTAATCGAAGACTCTCAAATTTTGTTGTCTTTCTCATCAATCAATTATGGTATCATTTAACCACTATTTTTTTGAAAATGCAAGCATTATTTCCATTCTCCATTGACCCCATACGTGCCTTTTTTCATTTCATTGATAATAATATGGATATGTTCTTTTGGCGCACCAGTATTTTTATGAACAGCTTCCGTTACGTCTTTCATCATGTTTTCTAAGGCTTCTGGTGTGCGTCCTTCAACTAGTTCGATATGGACAAATGGCATGGTTCATTCCTACTTTCTCAAGTTATTTTTGGGTTCGTTTTTCATAAGCTTTCTTAATGATACCATAAACCAAGCGGTTGGTCGTCGGTAAATCAAACTCACCGCTATATTCATGGATCTCTGGGTGAAAATTCTTTTTGAATCCAATCAAGCCATCATTTAAATGACCATCAATTCCACCTAAATTACAGTAATGATAATCTTTGCTCGCTTCTTGCATCGATTGAAACCACGTTAGATAGGCTGGCATATAATGTTTAAAGGTCTCATCCATCCCAGCGTATAACAACTCACTCGTCTGACCATACGGGATACTCAACGTACCGCTGATGAATCGTTCCTCTGAACCATGTTCGGCGATTTCTTCAACTAGCCGTGCAGCCTCTTTTTCTAAACTCATTTGCGTTTCCAATAATTTCGTCCGTTTTTTCGTTTGGTGTTCTGCTAATGTTGCAAGTGCTTCTGTCGTTTCATTTAAGGCTTTTTGCACCTCTAACTGTCGCGCTCCTAAATTGATCGTTCCAAGCATCAAAAAACTTTCTGGATACGTTTCTAATAGACGTTTGAAATACGCTTTCCCACGCAAAGAAATCCCTTGACGCTTGGCTGTTTTTTCCATCAATTCTGAAAAAACATCGATTTTTTCCACACCAAAGCGTGCGACCGTAACACCACGCTTTTGCGCAGTCTTTACGCCTTGGCGACCTTTTTTCGTTAATGACGCTAGCGAGAAATCCGTTAGATCGACTACCGCTTGAAAGCGCGGTTGGATCGTATCATGTAAATTTAAAGTCAATGGCCCTTGCTCAAATCCTGCATCGACTAAAGAGTTAGCGATCGCTTCATTTAAAATCGCAGTATCTGGTTTCTCAAGATAGAATTTACGTCGCAAAAGCGGCGGATCCATTTTCACGAATACCGCTTTTTCTGCTTTAGCAATACGCTTTAATTCACGAACAAACGGCTTGATCGTCTCTTTATTGTATTCCATGATCGGTCCTTTAGGGATATAGAGCATCGAACGACCTAAAGGGAGGTTTCGTTTTAAAATCAGTACCGTTCCAGACAACTGGTCATCTAGAAAGATCCCTAGATGAAGGCTTCCCCATCCCGATTTAATCTCACTCCATTGATACGATTGCAAAACGGTAGCCATCGGATTGCCCTCATTAAATTGATCATATAAGCGTTGATCTAATGGTTTTAATTCATATTTCACGTGACATATCCCTCATTTTTCTTCATTCTATCGACAATGTTAGAAGTACTTTTTAGGAAAGTCAACCTTTATCTAAATCCAAAAGAAAAAATTTATGGGATTCTTTGAATTGTTTTCATGAACCTTTTCCCAAAACTATGCTATACTTTTAAGGCACCATTTTAAGGAGGTTTCAAAATGACTGAACGTAAATATGAACAACAGCATTTAAGCGAAACGATCAAGACGATCACATTAGAAAATCAAGTCTTGACTAAACAAAAGACCGCATTAGAACAAACGCTACAAAGCGGCGTGAAAGAACTGACTGAAAATAAGATCAATACTGGAAATGAAGAAGCGTTTTACGAATCGGTATTGGTCTATCAAGAATATGAAAAAGACTTGCAATTAAAATACCGTAGCGCAGATATGATCGACAAACGTTTGCACACGTTAGCGACAATGAAAAATAGCCCTTACTTCGCACGCATCGACTTTACTGAAGGCCAAGAAGCTGCCGAGACCTTGTATTTAGGGATCGCCTCATTACGTGACACTACAGAAGAACCAGTGATTGTCGACTGGCGCGCTCCGATTGCCAATCTCTACTATGAAGGAGAATTAGGGACGACATTTTACGAAACTGATCAAGATCGTTTTGAAGTTGAATTATTACTAAAACGTCAATTTAAGATCCAACAAGGCGATTTGGTCTCAATGGTCGATACATCAGAAATCATTAACGATGAATTTTTACTAGACATCTTAGATGAAGCTTCTTCTTCAAAAATGAAAAATATCGTTTCGACGATCCAAAAAAGTCAAAATGAAATTATTCGAGACACCTCGCATAAAAACGTCTTGATTGAAGGGATCGCCGGCAGTGGAAAGACATCGGCTTTACTACAGCGCGTCGCTTTTTTACTGTATCATCACCGAAAATGGTTGCATGACGAGCAAGTGTTATTGTTCTCACCAAACCATTTATTCTCTGATTATATCGCGATGGTTTTACCTTCATTAGGTGAAAGTGAAGTACCTACCCGAACGTTTAAAACATTTTTACACGAACTTTTACCACACTATCAATTACTTGAAGAAGACGATGCAGAACATGCTTTTTTAGAAGGAACCATCAATCCGATCGAACAAATCAAAAATGGATTAAGTGTGATCCAAGAAATCCCGCGTTATATCCGTTCGATCACTGCAGTCGGTCCACTTTTTCGTGATTTAAAAATCAAAGGAAAAACCTATATCACGAAAAAGCAATTACGGACATGGTATCAAGAAACCAATGACCTCTTGCCCTTGTATCAACGAACGCAATTGTTGCAAGCAAAAGTTTTAAAAAAACTTGCTGGTCTAGAACGTGATGAGATGAAAGAAAAGTGGCTACAAGACGCAGCAGAAGAAAAAATGACGGAGATTTTCGAGTCTGATCCTAATCGCGAATACACTGAAGCCAAAGAACGTGCCTTACGTAAACAAGTGCGACAAGCGATCGCAAAACGTAAATTCCGTTCCATGCGTCGCGGGATTGAAGCATTCCAATTTATCAATCAACCCAAACAATATGTACACTTTTTGCAAACGAACGGTGCTAAAATTTGTCAACATTATTCATTAGATGAAATGATTTGGTCAGAACATTTGACGACACTTAAACAACAATTCCGTCAAAAAGCCTTGTATTCAGAAGATATTCTGTTGTTATTCTTACTGACAAAACAACTCTATCCGGTTTATGTTGAACAAAAAGCTCGTTTCATTTTTATCGATGAAATGCAAGATTTCCCACCAGCACAAGTGGCTTTGTTAAAACAACTGTATCCTGATGCCCATATTACATTATGTGGAGATCTAAACCAAAAGGTATTCGGAAATGATACAATCGTTTCTGAGCTAGATCATTTATTTGTCGACCAAGAAGTCAAACGGTACCAATTAACGACAAGTTATCGTTCGACTGAAGAAATCACAGCGTTTGCCAATGGACTCTTATCGCAAGAAGAAACCGTCCAATTGACAGCACGTAATGGTGAAAAACCGATGATTCTCACTCGGACAGCCACGCAACAAATCGCTGAACTTTCACGTTTACTCAAACAAGGTACACCGGCTCATTGGCGCACTGCAATCATTTGCAAAACGACCAAAGAATGCCAAGAGATCTATGCTGCTTTATCGCTAGCAGAACAAGAACAAGTCCAATTGATCGATACCGACGAAACGTTCATGAAAAAATCGATTATTTTGATTCCATGTTTCCTAGCTAAAGGATTAGAGTTTGATCGCGTTATCGGCATGCCGATTTCAACAAATTTCGCAACGGATCAAGATCGTTTCGTACTGTATACATTAGCGACACGTGCGATGCACGAGTTGATTTTATTAACAGATGGTACTTCACCATTACTTGGATCTTTAGACCCTCACACTTATCAATAACAAAAAAAAAGCATCCTAAAGCGATACTGACTGCAAAGAGTTAACGTTTTTGCAGTCGGCATCAAAATAGGATGCTTCTTTTTTACTGTACTTTAGTTTGGATATATTTGATTACATCGATTCCTTCTGACTTCGCTTCAGCCGCGTATTGAAGCAACTGGTCATCGGTCAATTCACGTGAATTGATCCCTGCTTCATATAGTGATCGACGAATTTGCGAAACAGGTTGATCTGGCTCTACTTTGCGTACATCTGAAACATCGGTACTAGTAATGACTTGTTCTTCGCTCATAACTAACTCCTCACTCGATTCTGATATTTCGGTAACAGCAGTTTCCACCACAGCTGACGAAGTTTTAGATGTATCCGTAACAGTCGAGGATTGATGTTGACGACACGCGCCTAAAAGCAAGACACAGCTACTCATCATCCCGATAAAGACAAACTTGTTTTTCATCGATAGCTCCTTTTTATTTGATAGCAAAAAATGGTCGTCCTGCTGCCCAGTCAATATAATCTTGTGAAGGAACACTCCACAAATGACTCGTCGACACTTGCCCTTTATAGAATTTTTGCCCATAAGGATCATAGATCGTTGTTTTTCCATTTGCATACCCATGCGCGACGATCGCATGTCCAATACCCACATCGACATACATAATCACGGGGTATCCTTTAGCTAAATGATTATTTAGATCCGCTAAACTATTCATCACGACAGCTTGTCGCCCATATGAACGCATCCCTTGTATTAAATCTGGTCCTGATGCACCAAAATATTTTTGGTTGAATCCACCATAGCTATAAATTCGATTCGCGGTATCGACTGGAGTCACATTTATTCCGTAACTTCCTTTCAACACCATCGCCATACTTGATGGAACACATCCTGAAGGACCTAAAGTCGACATCCCATATCGACGATTTTTCCAACGAGGATCTAGTTGTGAGTAATAATAAGGCTTTTGCTTGTTACGAACTGCTACTTCATCTTGTTCAAGTGTATAACTCGTCGTAGCTAATCCGACTAATTTGCCATTGACGACACCATAAACATGGGTAGTATACACACCTCCATGTCGGTAGTCCAAACTATCGACTACAACTGAATAAGCGCCATTACTTTCTTTTTTTCCTTCGAGCCATTTGATATCGTCTTGACCGTTGGCGTTACTCCAAGTTGGGAATTTCACGCTTGAAACGTTCCCACCATTTGGATTAGCAATGGTGATTCTCATTTGCGTTTTGCTGATTGGCGTGACAGCCAACGCATTTTTAGCCGGTGCAGTTAGTGTATAACTTGTCGTAGCTAATCCGACTAATTTGCCATTAACGACGCCATAAATGTGAGTATTAAACAGACCAGAGTGACGATATTCCGCACTATTGACGACTACAGAATAAGCTCCATTGCTTTCTTTAGTCCCTTCGAGCCATTTGATATCGTCTTGACCGTGGGTATTGCTCCAAGTTGGGAACTTCACACCTGAAACGTTCCCACCGTTTGGATTTGTGATCGTGATCTTCATTTGTGTTTTACTGATTGGTGTTTTGACGATCGTATTGCTAGCTGGTGCCGCTAGTGTATACTGACTAGTACCTAATCCGACTAGCTTCCCGTTGACGACGCCATAGATGTGAGTATTAAACAGACCAGAATGACGATATTCCGCACTATTGACGACTACAGAATAAGCTCCATTACTTTCTTTAGTCCCTTCGAGCCATTTGATATCGTCTTGACCGTTGGTATTGCTCCAAGTCGGGAACTTCACACCTGAAACATTTCCACCGTTTGGATTTGTAATCGTAATCTTCATTTGTGTCTGACTGATTGGTGTTTTGACGATCGTATTGCTAGTTGGTGCCGCTAATGTATACTGACTAGTACCTAATCCAACTAATTTGCCATTAACGACGCCATAAATGTGAGTATTAAACAGACCAGAATGACGATATTCTGCACTATTGACGACTACAGAATAAGCTCCATTGCTTTCTTTAGTCCCTTCAAGCCATTTAATATCGTCTTGACCGTTGGTATTGCTCCAAGTTGGAAACTTCACACCTGAAACATTCCCACCGTTTGGATTTGCAATCGTAATCTTCATTTGTGTCTGACTGATTTCTTGTGTCGTAACTTGATTGACAAGCGGCGTTAAGCTTCTTGCTTTTTCTTGCGTTGCTTCAGTTTCAGTAGATTCAATCGTACTAGAAAGACTTGAAGATGATGTAGTTGTGTCATGTTCTGATGTAGAAGTAGTCGTGTTCATCTCACTTGAAGTCTCATTTGAAGATTGCGTATCGCTGACTGGGGTCGTAATGATTGGCTTAATCGTCCATTGACGATTTGCCGTTAGTTCATTTGTCAGCACGACTTGATTATCATTGATTTCCAGATATCCACCGATTGTTGAATAGAGTGCATATGTACCATCTGAGGCGAATTGAAACTGCCATTTTTGCGCTTCCCCAACAACATCATGTGTCGTAGTGAG
>NZ_CAJYIS010000049.1 GCF_913775425.1 uncultured Enterococcus sp. | reverse complement strand
ACTAGATCCACCTGATCAAATAATCGTTCTTGTTGAAGATCAAAGCCAAAACTTAGTTGTTTTAATTCAATTGAAGACATTTAGACTCCTATTCTCTCGTCCAAATACGAGCAAACCAGAAGCACTTTTCAAGTAAAGCGTAAAATAGGGTACACAAAAAGACCCTCGATTAAAAAAAATCAAGCTTCACTTGAAAATCTGCAGACTCCACCCTTTATCTGGCTTTGCTGCAACTTTCATCAGTGGCTTAATTTTTCAATCGACGATCCCTCACTTTAGTCTTATTTTGTTAAAGTATAGCAAGTTTCATTTATTTCTTCAAGTTTTACCTAATTTTCAGTCGGTGCAGGATATTTTTTAGCGTTTTTGACTAATTTTTCAGCAATGATCTCCTCGATATCCATCCCCAAATTGTCTGCTAACATATAGCTATAGATCAATACATCTGCGATTTCTTCTTTTAGATGCTCATAGTCTTGATTGCCTTCTTTAGCACTTTTCCATTGATAGATTTCTAAGAGTTCAGCAGCTTCTAAGCTGATCGATAACGCAAGATCTTTTTCATTATGAGCCGGACGCCAGTTTCTAGCATCACGAAAAGCATTGATTTTTTTCATCGTTTCATTTTGTTCGTTTGCCATTTTGTAGAGGACTCCTTTAATTTTTCAAATTATTTTCAAACTTCTCTTTTAAATAACAGTTGGTTACGATACACTAGTAAACGGAGCATTTCTCATGATTTCATTGTGGTTTTCTCATCAAAATAAATATTCTGCCATTTTTATTTCGTTATTATTTTCAGAATATTTTGTGTTTAATCCTAAATGAAGAAAAAGGACTCTCATATTTAGTCAGTTTAACAGAAAGTGGTGTTTTATGGAAAATAAGTTACAAAAACAAATGACCTCCAGACACATTACGATGCTTGCCCTTGGTGGCGCAATCGGTGCTGGATTATTTAAGGGAAGTGGTGAAGCGATCGGGATCGCTGGACCATCTGTCTTATTAGCATTCTTGCTTGGAGGGATCGTACTGTTCATCGTCATGAGCGGTCTTGGACGACTAGTCTTACATAATGACAATGTCCACGGTCTATCAGGATTGATTCGTCCGATTTTAGGTAGTCATACTGCCGATTTTATCGATTGGATCTATTGGTCGCTTTGGATGATCAATATCATCGCAGAAGGTGTTGCTGCGGCGAGCTTCTTACAATTGTGGTTCCCAAATATCCCACAGTGGCTCTTCGTCTTACTCCTTGCAATCTTGACAACGGTGATCAATCTTTACTCTGTGCGCTTGTTTGCTGAAACAGAATATTGGTTAGCTTTTGCGAAGATCTCAGTGATCATCTTATTGATCATCTTCGGAGTCTTTTTAGTCGGTAAAATGGCGATCGCTGAAGGCTTATTCCCAACAGTGCAACATATGAACGCACATGGTGGCTTTGCACCACACGGATTAAAAGGCTTGATCAGCTCACTACTTGTCGTGATTTACTCATATGGTGGTTCTGAATTGATCGCGATTACTGTAAGTGAAGCAGAAAATCCTAAAGAAGCGATCCCAAAAGCAATCAAAGGTGTGATGGGACGAATCATTTCATTTTATATCATTCCGTTGTTCTTACTTTTGATCATCTACCCTTGGGATACTTTGGCAAGTAGTACAACAAGCCCATTTGTGATGATCTTTGAGAAAATGAATTTCCCATTTGCAGCGGACTTCATTAACTTCGTCATCGTCTTGGCATTGTTTTCATCGATCAATTCTGGTGTCTACGCATCATCACGTACGCTTTACTTCCGTTTACAAAATCGTGGTGGTTTTGCTAACAAATTAACTAAACTGAATCATCACCGTGTTCCACGTAATGCCGTTTTATTTTGTACCGGAACATTATATATCGGTGTGATCCTTTCTTACTTTGTTGGGGATAAATTATTCAACTATCTTGTTGGGTCGATCTCTTATACAGTATTGTTCACTTGGTTATTGATCACGATCGCCGCATTCATGTTGGCAATCCAACAAAAGAAAATTGGTGCGATCTCATTCCAAGCCTTTGCGATCATCGTCTTGTTCTTGATCTTTATTGGTATCTTGATCAACAATCCAATCACGATCACAGCACTAACAGCAGTACTTTATCTATTCATTTGGTTTAGCTACAAAAAAGAGCCAACTACACTTAAATAAAAAACAGGGTGTGACAAAAGTTTGTCACACCCCTTTTTTTATCGTTCTAAAAATGATCCACTACGCGACGTGCGCGCTCTTAGTCGAAATGCCGCAATAACAGCAGTAATAGCAATCACTACTAGACAAACGACCACTGTCGTCATAATCGATGGATATTTCCCATCAAAGCCGTCTTTGGCTTGATGCTTGATCAAGATTCCAGCATATGCCCAAATCGTCGTTAATGCATAGGCAATATCTAAATTAAATAAAGTCGTAAAGACAATGATCACTAAACCTACGATCAGAATCAATAGTGTCCAACCAACTTGATGATCATTGATAAATGACCATTTTTTATCGACGAAGAACGAAATAATGTTCGCGATCGCAGCAATCGTCGTCCAGCCAAAGTAAACACTAAATGGCAAGCGTACCAACCAGTAATCGGCTTTGGTTTTTTGTGCTTTTGCTAATACCACACTGATGTAGATCAAGCTAAGCAATAATACGATCATGATAAGTACCGAAAGTCCTACATGGAAATATTGCCAAATCACGATCCAAATACTGTTGCAAATCGAAGTCAAAATAAAAATGAAACGAACTTGGCCGGCGACTTTCGGATCTGCCATGATACTTTTTGGTTTCGGTGGAATCCACTGATAGATTACAAATAATAACAATAGTGTATAGATCACTGACCAAATCGAAAACGTGATCCCAGCTGGTGCAAATAAATTAAAATAGTAATCAGATACTTCTTGCATCGATACATTATTGAT
>NZ_CAJYIS010000048.1 GCF_913775425.1 uncultured Enterococcus sp. | reverse complement strand
AACTCTCTTCACGACTTACTGATGAGAACCAAATCATTTGTATTGAAGATTTGAATGTAAAAGGATTGGTGAAAAATCATAAATTAGCGAAGTCGATTTCAGATGTATCTTGGAGTGAGTTCGTTCGACAGTTGGACTATAAATGCCAGTGGAAAGGTCGTACTTTAGTTAAAGTAAGCCGTTTCTTCCCGAGTTCACAAATTTGTTCTTCTTGCGGTCATAAGGACGGTAAAAAAGAACTCGCTATTCGTGAATGGGTCTGTTCAAACTGTGGAACACTACATGATCGAGATATTAATGCAAGCATAAATATTAAAACCGAAGGGCTTTCGGGGATCGCTTAGTCAATTTGCGTCCGTTAGGATGTATTACCTAAGAACCCCACGACTTTAGTCGTGTGGAGTGTCAGGATTGGCCTGAAAAAGTCATCAATCCTTATCGTGGTTGGGAAATTTATCCTGAAGCCATTTATGACATTGCTTTGATGATGAAAAATGAATACGGAAATATTCCATGGTTTGTCAGTGAAAACGGGATGGGAGTCGCAGATGAAGAACGGTTTGAAGAACAGGGACAAATCGAAGATGATTATCGAATCGAGTTTATGGCACAACATCTCAAGTATTTACACAAAGGGATCGAGGCTGGGAGCAATTGCTTTGGTTATCATGCATGGACGTTTATCGATTGTTGGTCGTGGTTGAATGCCTATAAAAATCGTTATGGCTTTTATCGAGTCGATCTTGCGACACAAAAACGCTACTTGAAAAAAAGTGGTCGTTGGTTTAAACAAGTCAGTCAACAAAATGGATTTGAGGAGGATCAGGTATGACATTAGTAGTATTTGATATCGGAGGCACTTCAGTTAAGTGTGCTGTATTTCATGAGGGCGTATTGTCTCATCACGAGTCGTTTAAAACACCAGATAATTATGAAACGTTCACTGAAAAGCTAGCAGCCTATGTCAAGCGTTTCCCTAAATGTAGTGGTGTCGCAATCAGCGCACCTGGAGCAGTCAATCAAAAGACTCGTCAAATCGAAGGATTAAGCGCCGTACCCTACATCCATTTTCGCCCAATCTTTGAAGAGTTAGAATCACTATTTAACGTACCTGTAGCGATTGAAAATGATGCAAACTGTGCTGGGATCTGTGAGATGGAAATCGGTGCAGGAAAAGAGAGTGAACATGGGTTATTTGTCGTTATTGGTACGGGTGTAGGTGGTGCGTTATTCATTAATCGCAAATTATACAAAGGTGCTCACTTATTTGCTGGTGAATTTGGCTTGATGTTACCAAACAAAGACGAAACGCTAAGTAAAGTAGGGACAGTCGTGAATCGTGCGAAAGTGTATAGCCATAAAACTGGTGAAACAATTGATGGTAAAGAATTGTTTTATCGGGCAAACAATGGCGATCAATTCGCCCGTGCATTGTTAGATCAACTTTATGAAGATATCAGTTGTGCCTTATATAACTTGCAAGTTGCAATCGACCCACAGATGATCATGATCGGCGGTGGGATCTCGGCTCAAGAAGAAGTTATCGATGAAATCAGAATTCGCTTATACAATCGCTTGAAAAAACAGACGATCGAAGCGATCATGCCAGAAGTCGTTGCGTGTCAGTATCAAAATGAAGCCAATTTATTGGGTGCAGCTCTACATTTCCAACAACAAGGCGTGTGAGACAAAGTTGTTACACTCTTTAAAAAATGAATAAACGGTATACCAGAAGTAGTTAGTTGAAAAATAAGCCGAATCATTACCGCAATAGGAAATCCTATTATCGGAATGATTCGGCTTATTTTTTTAGAACGGTTAACTGTTATTATTTTGATAAGGAGAAAGGCAATTGTTGTGTCGTATAGTTTCTTGGATGAGGGACGATTCCAAGTTTGTAATCGATTGTCCCGCCTTGCATCAATTGTTCATAGGTAAAGAACGTTGCTTGATGCACTTGTCCATTTAACGTGATTTGATCGATAAAGACCTGTTGGACTTCGTTTGGTGTTGCAGTCAAGGTCAGTGTTTCACCATTTGAAAGATGAAGACGTGCTTTTTTGACTAAAGGCATTCCGATAATAAATTCGTTACTCCCAGGGGTGACTGGATAAAATCCTAGAGAACTAAATAAATACCACCCAGACATACTTCCATTATCTTCATCACCTGGATATCCGTTGATTGTAGAGTTGAAGCATTGTGTCATCAAATGTTTGATCATTGGCTGAGCCATTTCTGGTTTACCAGCAAAAGCAAACAAATAAGGTAAATGGAAACTTGGTTGGTTGGAGATCGCGACTTGTCCAAACTCGATTGCAGCCATTTCGGTCATTTCATGAATCTCAAAGTTATAACCAGCGACATCAAATCGCGGTGCTTGATTGCACAAGGCAACTAATTTCTCACTAAAGGCATCGGCGCCACCATACAGATCGATCAATCCTTGGAAATCTTGGTAAACGGCAAAACTACTTTGCCATGCACTACCTTCAGCATAATCTTTTCCCCAGCGGATCGATGAAAAGTCTGCTCTAAATTGTCCTTCACGATCTTTAGAACGCATAAAACCTGTCTTTTGGTCAAAGAGATGACGATAGTTCTTTGCTTGGTTTTGATAGCGTGCTGTTGCTTCTTCATCTTCTAAAATACGCGCGACTTGGCTGATACAAAAGTCACTGTAAGCATAATCTAACGTATGATTGACTGACTCGTGATAGTCGTTTGGAACATAGCCAAATTGCAAATAATCTAAGGTTCCTCTACGCCCGTAATTTTCACACTCACTTTGGACAGAAGCACCTTTTTTCATTCCTTCAAATAACTCGGGTAAAAGATCTGGACGAATCTCTTTCATCGCAGCATCGGCAATGACTGCATCGATCAATGTACCAGGCATCATCCCGCGTTCATCTGGTGATAACCATTTTGGTAAAAAGCCAGTTTCACGATAACTATTCAAAAAGCCTTCAAGCATCTCTTCATAAACCTCACGCGCAACCAAAGAAAAGAATGGAAAAACAGTTTTGTAAGTATCCCAAAATCCATTATTCGTATATAAGACTCCTGGTTTGATCTCTTGATTAAACGTATCGTAATGGATCGTTTGATCGTATTCATCGTATTCATAAAACGTTTGCGGGAATAAGAAGGTTCGATACAAGGTATGATAGAACGTTTTTGTATGTTCAAGATCAGTATGTTCAACTTCTAGACGATCAAAGTAGGTTTGCCATGCCTGTTTGCTAGTGCGCTTGATTTCGGATAATGTGGCTGGTTTTTCACGTTCGAGATTGATCACAGCTTGCTCTTGACTGATAAAAGAAGTCCCGAAGTGAATCGTTTGAGTATCGATATCAGCAAATTTGATCCATAAAAAGGTCTGTGCTTCGTTTTGCACCATAGATAACTCGGTAATAGCGTTTTCAAAATGAAGTGCGACATAAAATGTTAAGGTCTTATCTTCACAGTCACTGTAATTACTAAAGGATACGTTTATTTCATGATCATTTAATTGTTCATGAGTAAGGTAGCCGTCTAATGTGATCAAAAACCCTGGTTGATTATCCGCATCGTATTGGATATCAAGCATCCCACCATAGCGTGTTGGACAAAGTGTCGATGTAATATTATAGCGCAATTGCGTGATCGTTAACTGATAAGGCAAAAAGAGTGCTTCGTTTGGACGATAAGAACTTTGGGTATGGAACAAGGAAAGTTCGCTAAAGTTTTCACCGACTGGAGTAAATAAGACATGCGCAAAATCACCCATCCAAGGGCTAGGCTGATGAGTCAAGCGGTACCCTTGGAAGGTGTGGTCTTCAGGATGAAACCACCAACTTCCTTTTTGATCGGTAGTTTGGGGAGCGAAATAGTTCATCCCAAATGGGACACCAGTATAAGGTAAACAATTTCCGTGAGAAAAACTATACTGGTTGGCTGTGCCGTGTCGTGTGTCGATATGGTCGATAGTATTATTCATGTGTAAGCTCCTTTGTTGAGTGTCGTTTGATCAAGGTCACGTCGATTTTTTGTGAAACTGGCTTTTGACCAGTCAAGATCCATTCTAAAAGTAACATTCCAGCTGTTTGCCCGATGTGATCAAAATTTTGTGAGATCGTAGTGAGTGCTGGATCAATTAAAGCAGATGCTTGGATATTATCAAATCCAATGATCGAGATTTGAGTTGGAACATCAAAACCTGCTTGCTTTAACAAGCGCATGGCTTCGATTGCAATCAAATCATTCTCACAGACCCAAGCAGTAAGTTCTTTTTCGTTTTGAATATTTAAGAAGGTATCCAAGGTCGCGAGTTCATCCATCGCTAAAGCAAATTCTTGTTGTTTTAAGGCTTTACGGTAGCCTAAATAACGCTGTCTCGTCGATTGTGGTAAAGGGTGAGTATTAGTTAAAAAGCCGATCCGTCGATGTCCTTGTTCAAGAAGGAAGGATGTGGCTAATTTTCCACCAACTAAGTTATTGGCGATGACAGTTGGAAATTCTAGATCATGGATCTCTTTGTCTAACAAAATGACTGGAAAATCTGTTAAAGCAAGTTCGATCAGTAACTCTAAATGATCCTGTTCTTTTGTAGCATAATAGATCATACCGGAAAATTCTGCTTGAATACTCGCAAGATCATGGTTTGTTAAATAGTTGAAATCGGTCATCAATACATCGAACTGTTCTTGTTGCATCACAGGTAGTAAACCTTCTGCAAAGTTCCCTAAAGAAAGATCATTGTAAAAGGGAAGTAAAAATAAAATGCGTTTGGCTTTTGCTGGATGCGACACATCGGCTTTTACAAAACTTCCACGTCCTCTAGTACGTTCGATCAAACCTAAATTTTCTAGTTCAGTCAATGCTCTTTTTGATGTGATCCGACTGACTTGATATTGTTCAGAAAGTTGCATCTCTGTAGGTAACTTGCTTCCTGGCGTCAACTTTTTCGTGAGAATTGCTTTTTTTAAATCATTTAAAATCGTTTCATATAGTGCGGCCATAGCATCACCTCATTTAATTGATATATCATTTAACTATATTTTAGCAAAAAAAATCAAAAAGTAAAGTAAAAATCGATTGAAAGCGTAGACAAAGCAAAAAATATCCGCTATAATCGCCTTAAATGATATATCAATTTAGGAGGAACCCAATCATGGTTTATCAAGAAGTACCGCAATCAGTTGTTCAATTTATGGATAAAATTACCGATTTATGTGGTGAGGAGCATGCACATTGGGCTGAGAACTTTCAAGCTGCGTTTGCAAATACCTTACTGACGACAGTCAAACGTCACGAAGATGGGACAACATTTTTATTAACTGGGGATATTCCAGCAATGTGGTTACGTGATTCGACAGCACAAGTTCGTCCGTATCTAGTGATTGCCAAAGAAGATGACGAATTAGCAGGAATGATCAGTGGGTTAGTCATAAAACAATTTACGTACATTAATCTAGATCCTTATGCAAACGCTTTTAACGAAAGTGAGAACCACGCAGGACATCAAAGTGATCATACGAAAATGAATGGTTGGATTTGGGAGCGCAAATACGAGATCGATTCATTGTGTTATCCGGTTCAATTGGCTTATTTACTCTATAAAAATACTGGAAGAGTGGATCAGTTCAACGAAGAGTTTATCTCTGGAGTCAAAAAGATTTTGACAGTCTTTAAAACAGAACAGCACCACGAAACCTCGCCTTATCGTTTTGAACGAGAGACGACACGTAAAGAAGATACTTTGGTTAATGAAGGGAAAGGAACTCCAGTCGGGTACACAAAATTAACTTGGTCAGGATTTAGACCAAGTGATGACGCTTGTGAATACGGTTATTTAGTACCTTCTAATTTATTTGCAATCGTTGTGTTAGGGTACATCGAAGAGATCTTTACTACGATTTTATCTGATCAAGCAATCGTTGAAACTGCTGCTAGTTTAAGAGCAGAACTTGAAGAAGGGATCGCAACGCACGCATTGACGAAAAATCAAGCGGGTGAAACCGTATATGCTTATGAGGTCGATGGGTTAGGAAATGCTTCTTTAATGGACGATAGTAATGTACCTAATTTGATCGCTGCACCTTATTTAGGCTATAAAGATATGGAAGATCCGCTTTACTTACGCACACGAAAAACGTTATTAAGTAAGGAAAACCCTTATTACTATGAAGGAAAGTATGCAAAAGGGATTGGATCTTCACATACACCAGAACACTACGTTTGGCCGATCGCACTTGCGATGGAAGGCATGACGACGAATGATCGTATGGAAAAGAAACGTATTTTAGACCAACTTGTTGCAACCGATGCGGGAACACATTTGATGCATGAAGGATTCCATGTGGACGATCCAACACAATATACTAGAGAATGGTTTTCTTGGGCGAATATGATGTTTTGTGAGTTGGTAATGGATTACTTTGATATTCGAGTTGAAAAATAAGGAGCAGATCAAATGAAGAAAAAAGTATATATAGTATCCCATAGTCATTGGGATCGTGAATGGTATTTGCCTTATGAAGAACATCATATGCGCTTAATTGAATTGATGGATGATTTATTAGAATTATTTGACACAGATCCTGATTTTCATAGCTTTCATCTCGATGGTCAAACGATTATTTTAGATGACTATCTCCAAGTACGTCCGGAAAATGAAGCGAAAGTACGTGAAGCGATCGCTAAAGGGAAATTACAAATCGGACCTTTTTATATTCTACAAGATGACTTTTTAATTAGTTCTGAATCGAATGTGCGCAATATGTTGATCGGTCACGCCGAATGTGAGCGGTATGGCCAATCAGTTCCTTTAGGTTATTTTCCAGATACGTTTGGCAATATGGGACAAACACCGCAATTGATGCAACTGGCAAATCTAGAAACAGCAGCTTTTGGTCGAGGGGTAAAACCGATTGGCTTTGATAATGAGGTGTTAGCTGATGAGAGTTATACTTCTCAATTTTCAGAGATGCATTGGGAAGGTCCAGACGGTAGTAAAATTTTAGGGATTTTATTTGCCAATTGGTATAGCAATGGTAATGAGATCCCAGTTAATGAAGAAGACGCACGCTTGTTTTGGGATCAAAAACTAGCTGAAGTTGAACGCTTTGCTTCAACTGATCATTTATTAATGATGAATGGCGTCGATCACCAACCGGTTCAAAAGGATGTAACCAAAGCGATCGCATTGGCCAATGACTTATATCCAGAATATGAATTTGTACATGCTAGTTTCAAAGAGTATATTGAAGCTGTGACAAATGATCTACCTGAATCGTTGAGTACTGTAACGGGAGAATTGACTAGTCAAGAAACAGATGGTTGGTTTACGTTAGCAAATACTGCTTCAGCCAGGGTCTATCTGAAACAGTGGAATACGAAAGTCAGTCGATTGTTAGAAAACGTAGTCGAGCCACTTGCGACAATGGCCTATGAGCGCACAGGGAGTTATCCTCACGACCAGATCGACTATGCATGGAAACTTTTGATGCAAAATCACCCTCATGATAGCATTTGTGGTTGTTCAGTCGACGAAGTTCATCGGGAAATGGTCACACGCTTTGAAAAAGCTGAAGCGGTCGGTCAGTATCTAGTGAATGAAGCACTCGATACCTTAAAACTTGCGATCGATACAAGTATGTTTACAAAGCCAAGTCATCCATTCGTCGTTTGGAATACGAGCAATGCAATCAAACAAGAAGTTCTTAGTGTTGAAGTTGAGCTTGAACGAATTTTATTTAAAGAAGCATACCCATCGATTGGATATGATCAATTAGCGGAGCGTGTCGCAAAAGAATATCACGTCGTCGATCAAAATGGCAAAGAGATTCCAGCGATAATTAGTGAAGAAAAAATCAGATTTGGGTACGATCTACCTAAAGACCGTTTTCGTGTTCCTTATATGCAAAAATACGTGACAGTATCTTTTGCCTTAGAGTCACTAGCGGCATTTTCTTGGCAAACATTTGCATTAGTAGAAGGAAAAGCTCAGTTAAAGGAGCAGTCTTTTGTGCAATGTGAAGGTCGTGTATTAGAAAATGAGTATCTTAAAATCGTGATCCAAGAAAATGGTGCGCTGACAGTGACCGATAAGCAACTTGAGTATACATTAACTGATCAATTGATTTTTGAAGATGTGGGCGATATTGCCAATGAGTATATTTTTAGACAACCAGAAAATGATCAACCCTATCTTTCTACTGATTTTGAACATCAAATTGAAGTGCTAGAAGATACTCCGTTACAAGCAAAAATCAAATTGACGCATTTAATGGAATTGCCTATTTCTGCTGATGAACAACTTGAAATCGAACAGATCAAGATCGTCGATTTTCGAGAACGTAAAGCGCAGCGTAGCACCACAAAAACGCTCTATCCGATCGAAACGATCATTACCTTCCATGGTCAAAGCAAACAACTACAAGTAGAAACGAAAGTGGACAATACGATCAAAGATCATCGTTTACGCGTATTATTTGATACGAAGATCGTTGCCGATCAACATGAAGCAGATAGTATTTATGAAACAGTCGTCCGTCCAAATCAGGTAAGTCCGCAATGGGAAAATCCGACGAATCCACAACATCAACACGCATTTGTCAATTTGCATGATGAAAAAAGAGGTGTTACAGTAGTTAACTATGGCTTAAATGAATATGAGATCGTGGATTCTACGATCGCGTTGACTTTAGTTCGAGGTGTAGGTGAATTAGGCGATTGGGGCTATTTCGAAACACCAGAAGCACAATGTTTAGGGGTGCAGACATTTTGTTATGGGATGATGATGCATGGTGAGTTGCAAAGCCGTTATGAGACGTATACTTTTGCCCATACAGCACAAGTACCGTTACAGGTCGTCCAAACTAATGCATCAGGTGATTGGCAAGCTGCGGGTTCTTATTTGAGCATTGATCAACCTTTACTAGAAGTAACAGCAGTGAAAAGACGCAGAAACGATCAAGCGTTGATTGTACGAGGGTATAATTTGAGTGATCAAGCCGTTGCGTATACGATTGAAACACAAACGACTAAATTGGAGCAATCACTGAATGTACTAGAACAACCAATTGAGTGCAGTCCATTATTACAACCGTATCAAATCATTACCAAAACGGATCACAGCGTATGCAACGAGGAGTAGTCTTGGATTGTGCACGTAAATGGTATACACCCGACTTTATCTTTTCTTTGCTAGAACTAATGGGACAAACAAAGTGTACGCATTTACAACTTCATTTTTCAGATAATGAAGGGTATCGCATCGAAAGTGATGTATGTAAAAAATTAGTTTCTGCTAAACACTATACCAAACACGAGATTCAGCAGTTTCAAGAATTTGCACGCGCGCGAAAAATCACGATCATTCCAGAATTTGATAGTCCGGGCCATTTGCGACACTTTTTGACTGTCTACCCGCAATACCGGTTAAGTGAAGAGACTGCATCCATGATTCCGTTAGCACATGCAGCTGACGTGACGCATCCGGATTTTGTAGAACATGTCAAAGAGTTGTTAACTGAAATTATGGAATTATTTGATGCCAGTCCGATCGTTCATCTTGGTGGAGACGAAGTCGTCGATTGGACGAACTTGGCATCACTGCCATCTACAATACAAGAAAAAGTATCCAGCAAAAGACAAGTCGACTATTTGAATACGTTGGCTCGATTTGTAGAAAAACAGGGGAAGGTAGCTCGTATTTGGAACGATGGTTGTTACCGTGAGGATACCGACTGTTTATTAAAGCCATCGATCGAAATTGCTTATTGGACTCGTTGGCAAGCTGAGATGGCGCCGGTCGAAACATTTTTAGATAAAGGGCACCGGGTGTTCAATTATAACGATAATGCATTGTACTTCGTATTAGGTGAGGCTGCTGGATATAACTATCCAACGATTGAACGGCTACAAGCATTTACACCGCAAACCTTTGCTCAAAATCAAAAGCTGACCACGCCACCTGCTGGAATTTATTTTTCGATCTGGGGCGATCGGCCAGAAGCCTTGACACAAGAACAAGTTTTACAACAGATTACACCGTTGCTTTATGAATTAGCTAAAAAATAAAACGACTGTTTGAAAAGTTTGGATACTTTTCGAACAGTCGTTTTTTACTTTTAAGATTATTGGACTTCGATTTTTAGATAACCACGTTTTGCTGAACCCATACGTACCATTACAAAATACAGACCATACGTGATGATCGCAGGAAGGAGAATACCTACTATTAAATAGATCACAAATGAACGAGGATCTGTTGCCCATAGATTTAATGGAGCAATCAATGAATTTAACCCTAAACCTGCTAGTTCAAAACTAGTTTGGAATTGAAAGCCTACAGTAGCGATCGGTGCACAGATGATCGCTGCGACGAATGGTGGAATCACCATTTGAGGATGTAGGGTCAAGTTAGCAAATTGAACTTTTGGTGTGATCAACCCTTGTGCGATGTTTGCACCGATTTTGTTTTCTTGGAAACTCATCACCGTAAAGCCGACAAATTGACACGTACATCCAATCAAAGCAGCTGCAGAAGATACCGGATCAAGTTGTAACGCGATAGCTAGTGCGGCAGAAGAAGCAGGAGTCATCAACAGAATACTCCAAGCTAAAGCTACAGCCATTGACCCAAATACAGGTGAGTAATTAACGGTACTGGCAATCATTTGGCTTAATCCTAATAAAAGCGGAGTCGTGATGTAAGCCAGTAACACACCGCTGACACCACCGACAAGCAAACTACCAAATGGGACTAAAATCATATCCAACGGTGTTTTTCCAGTTAACCATTTTCCGACAAGCGCTGCAATCAATCCAGCTAATACCGCGCTGATTGGCTGACCCGTCGTAAAGATTCCACCACCAGCAGCTTGAGCCACCGCATGACCTGTGATCGTGGTACTTTCAATGGTTCCTTGTGTGAAAAAGACAGAGTTCGCGCCGACTGTTGATGCAATCATCGAGCTAAAGACAACTAGTGTATTGGTACCTAATTGATAAGCGATTCCAGCACCAAATGCAGGAGCTAATAATAATTTTGCTAGTGTACCAATCTGTGTAATCTCAGTAATCCCGGTGAATTTTCCAATCGTTTCAAATAATAACCCAATTCCTAAGGTTACTAACACCGCATTTGAGATTCCTGCTGAGACTTTGTAAACATGATCCTTGACGATTTCTTTTTTCGTCATCTTTTTGGTTGCACTAGCTTCCATATTAAATCCTCCTAACATTCTGTAGATTCTAAATTTTCTGACAATTTGATTTGAATTGATTTTATCGTAAAAAAATGAAAGTTTCAACCATTTTTTCCAAAAAAAATTAAATTTTTTTTAAGTTGACAAAAGATAAAAATAAATACAATAAAAAACTCCTATTGCATCAAGCAAAAGGAGATACTGTCTTTATAGCGTGGTAATGATTTTTCGATCATGATCACTTAGTTCAAAATCAAATAACTCAAGATTTTGTTTTTGGCGACCATGGTGATGTGATTTTGGAATCACGACGACGTGCTGATCTAGCTGATAGCGTAAGATCACTTGAGCCCATGTTTTACCATAATAATCGCCGATAGTAGATAAAGCATGTTTTGCTTCATCGCTAACACGTGTCAATGGTCCCCAAGCTTCTGGGATCACATCGTGTTCGTGACAAAAATCGATCCATGATTGGTTCCATTTTCCAGGATGTGATTCGATTTGGTTCACAGCAGGTTTGATACGACTGTTTTCAATCAAATCTGTTAGTTGCTCTGGTGAAAAGTTGGATACACCGATCGCTTTTAAAGTCCCTTGATCGACATACGATTCAAGCACTTGCCACATCATTTGGATCTGCTTGCTATCTTCCCAAGGGTGATGGATCAAATACAGGTCGATATAGTCAGTGTCCAAGGCTGCAAGGCTTTGTTTGACACCTTGATGTACAGCTTGTTCGTCTTGATAGTATTGTGCTTCACCCGGAATTTTAGAGGTAATAAAAAAATCTTCTCGAGGTAAACCAGATTCTTTGAATGCTTGGCCAACAACTGTTTCATTACGATACATGATCGCAGTATCAAAATGGCGGTACCCGAGGTTGATCGCGTCTAAAATTTCACTAGTATCATCATTGATATCGCCCATATATTGATGATCGACTTTACCAAAAGTGTTCGTCCCACTTCCGATAACCGGAATAAGAATACCTGTGTTTAATGTAAAATAGTCCATTTGATTCCCTCCTTTGATTAGTTCTAGTGTAGCAAAAAAAGACAAAACAAAGGAGAAATTTGTTTCTTATGAAATGCTATTTCTTTTATTTAAAAAATAATATGAAATATCGTTGTAAAAAAGAGAGGCATATGCTATACTAAACTCAACAATAAATGAGGGCCAAACGAACAAAATAAGCTCCTTTTGTTGTTTGCATCATTTTAAAAAATGATAACGTTATCTTAAAGGAGGGAAGACAATGTTAGCAATCGGCTTGATGTCTGGTACGAGCCTAGATGGTATAGATGCCGTTTTAGTGGAACTTGAAGAAGATCCGTTTCGAGTCAAAGAACTCGCATTTTGTACACAAACATTTTCTAAAGAGACTAAAAGTCGTATCAAGCAAGCTTGCGATCCAAAAGCCTCAACGACGCCTTTGATTAGTTCACTTAATATGGAATTAGGTGATTTAAGTTTAAAAGCTTGTCAAAGTGTGTTGAAACTAGCAAATCGTTCCGAACGAGATCTAGATTTTGTTGCAAGTCATGGACAAACGATCTGGCATGATCCGATGGCTAAGACTGGAGCATATAGTAGCACGTTTCAAATTGGAGAATCTGCGATGATTGCGTACGGTTTAAAGACACAAGTTATCGATAATTTTCGAGTGATGGATCTCGCAGCAGGAGGAGAAGGAGCTCCTTTGGTTCCATATGCAGAGTATTTACTTTATCGTTCTGAAAACTATACACGATTGCTGCAAAATATTGGTGGTATCGGCAATGTCACGGTATTGCCTAAACATCAAACAGTAGAAGACGTGATCGCCTTTGATACTGGGCCTGGAAATATGGTAGTCGATGCATTAATGGAACATTTTTATCAAGTTCCCTATGATGTCGATGGGAATGTTGCGCGAAGTGGTAAAGCGATCCCAGAATTATCCCAACGGTTACAACAACACCCGTACTTAGCGATGCAGCCGCCTAAATCAACGGGCAGAGAGCAATTTGGCGCAGAATTTGTTAAAACTTTACTCGCTACTTATGGTGAGTATCCACCAGAAGATTTGATCTATACATTAACTGATTTTACAGCTTATAGTATTGCGCTTCATTACCAACGATTTGTTTTTCCAAAGTACCCTAAAGAAGAAATTGAAATTATTTTAGCTGGTGGTGGAACGCATAATACGTTCTTGCGCGAACGACTTCAACATTATCTCATCGATTGTTCGATCAAAACACAAGAGGAACTTGGGTATTCCAGTGACTCAAAAGAAGCTGTAGCATTTGCTTTATTAGGTTATGCGACCTTAACGGGACAACCAAGTAATTTTTGTTCAGTGACAGGTGCCAAAAGACCAGTGATTTTAGGAAAAATTACACCTTGCCCTTATAACTAGAAAGAGAGGATACTATTATGTTAGACAAGTTTACTGCTTTTGTAGAACAACACTTGGCTGGACCGATGGAAAAACTAGCCAATCAACGTCATCTACGCGCTTTACGTGATGGAATCATTGCGACGTTACCGTTGATCATCGTATCATCATTCTTTATGATCATTGCTTTTCCACCGTTACCGCAAAGTTGGGGAATCACGCAATTTCTGTCCAATAATGCAGCGACGATCTTATTGCCTTATCGAATGACGATGTACGTGATGAGTTTGTATGCCGCGTTTGGGATTGGACATAGTTTAGCAAAATCGTATAAGCTAGATGGATTATCTGGTGGGATTTTAGCGACAACGGCCTTTTTACTAACCTTTACTCCAGTCAATATTCCAGCTGAAGCACAAGATGCAGCCGGTGTTACAGGATTTGTATTGCCAATGGCTAACTTAGGTGGTGGCGGAATGTTCGTGGCGATCATCACTTCGATTATCGCAGTGGAGATTTATCGTTTTACAGACAAATCAAAATTCAAGATCACCATGCCTGACCAAGTACCACCTGCTGTGGCACGTTCATTTGAAGCTCTAACTCCAACGTTGATCATTATCTTGGGTATGGGGACAATCACATACTTCTTAGGATTTGATTGGCATACATTAGTGTCAACAATCGTGAGTCCATTAGTAAAAGCTGCCGATTCATTACCAAGTGTGATCTTTATTGTATTCTTGACGACTTTCTTCTGGTCATTCGGGATCCATGGTGCCTCTATCGTAGGTTCACTAGCTCGACCATTATGGTTGCAACTACTTGAAGGAAATACCACTGCTGTAGCCAATGGAACAGCTTTACCACATATTGCAGCAGAGCCGTTTTACCAATGGTTCATCTGGATCGGTGGTGCAGGTTCTACGATTGGATTAGCTATCTTACTTGCTTTTAGAACGAAATCAAAATATGGCTCGACTTTAGGAAAAACAGCATTGATCCCAGCGATTTTCAATATCAATGAACCATTGATTTTTGGAACACCGATCGTGTTAAACCCAATCTTGATCCCGCCATTTATTATTGCACCGATCGTAAATGGAATCATCGCTTGGACGGTGACGTCATTAGGATTAGTAAATGAAGTCAGTGTCAATGCACCGTGGACGCTACCTGGACCAATTGGCGCGTTTTTAGCTACTGGTGGTGACTGGCGTGCGATCGTCTTAAACGTCTTATTGATCATTTTATCGATCATCATCTACTATCCGTTTGTAGCGATCTACGATAAAAATGAATTGGATAAAGAAAAAGAAATGGCGACAACGCAAGCTTAATATGAAAACCAAAAAGCCAAGAAAGTTTCTTTCTTGGCTTTTAGAAATAGGTGATCTAATGAATTATGTTATTGGAATCGATAGCGGAGGGACAGCGACTAAAGTCAGAGTCTACAGAAAAGATCGAACATGTTGTTTAGAATTTCAAGTTGGACCTGGCAATTGCTTGCTTTTTAAAGAACAAACAGTCAATGAACTCATCCAAGCGCTTGAGCAAGTCAAACAGCAACTTGGTGATGCGTGTGATGGTATCGTGATTGGTTTAGCTGGACTCAGTGCAGCAGGAAATCAAAGCGAACTTGCTGCACAGCTAAAAGAGAAGATGCCCTATTCTGCAACAACGCCGATCGAATTGTATAACGATGCGCAATTAGCTTATATTGCAAAAATCGGTCGAACTTCAGGTCTATTAGTGATTGCAGGAACGGGTTCAGTTGCAGTTGGGTACAAGCAACAATGGAGTAAAGTCGGTGGTTGGGGACCGATCTTAGGTGACAAGGGAAGTGGTTACGATTTAGCGGTAGGTCTTTACCGTGAATTGACAAATACGATCGATACAAATCAGCCCTTAAATAAGTGGCAACAAGCATTTTTAGACTGGTTGAATGTATCGTGTGCTGAAGATGCCATCCGCATGTTCTATCAAAGCGAACGTAAAGAGATTGCGAAAGCGGCGCGATTCATCGGAGAACATCAAGAGCAATTTTCGTATTGTCGGTCAGTATTGATTCAAGCGGGCAAAGAGCTTAGTCACTTGATCAATCGATGGGGAGCACAGAATTGGCAATTACAACAGCCACTGCCCTGTGCGTTTAACGGAAGTGTGATCGAAAAAAATCCACTGGTCCAAGAAACGATCATGAAATACAGTCATTACGTACTACAGACAACTAAAGATTATCCAAGTACATTCGCAGCTTGGCGCTTATTTTATAACGAGAAGGAGCAAACACAATGAAACGAGAAATTGGAATTTCGATCTATCCAGATCATAGCGATCCTAAAAAAGATCAAGAATATCTAACACTAGCCGCATCATTAGGATATAAACGCTTGTTCATGAGTATGTTAGAAGTCACTGAAGGAAAAGAAAAAGTCCAACAAAAATTTTCTGAGATTATTTATTTCGCCAAGCAATTAGGGTTTGAGACGATCCTAGATGTTTCACCACGTATTTTCAATGAACTAAATATTTCTTATGATGATCTAACTTTTTTCCATGAATTAGGTGCAGACGGGATTCGCCTGGATCAAGGATTTGATGGCAATAAAGAATCGTTGATCAGTTATAATCCTTATCAACTTGCAATCGAGTTGAATATGAGTAACGATGTGGCCTATCTTGAAAACATTGTTTCTTACCAGCCGAATCTTCCATTTTTATATGGCTGTCATAATTTTTATCCACAAGAAGGAACCGCATTGGAATTTGATTTCTTTATGAAATGTAGTGAACGCTTTAAGAAATTTGGATTAAAAACAGCTGCATTTGTGACTAGTCAAACGGCAACAATGGGACCATGGGAGGTATCAGATGGCCTACCGACACTAGAGTTATGCCGTCATTTGCCGATGGAATTACAAGCTCGCATTTTATTTGCGACCAATGTTATCGATACCGTGATCATTGGAAATGCTTATGCAAGCGAAGAAGAACTACGTGCGATGGCGGCTATCGATCGTTATAAACTTACGATCGGTGTCGTGGCTACACATAATTGGAATGAATTAGAAACAAAAATAGTAGAAGATGTGAATCATTATCGTAGAGGGGATAGCAATGCTTTGGTCGTTCGTTCGACGCAAGTACGTGTGATGTATAAACAAGAAGACAATCCACCACAAGATAATACCCATCTATTTGAACGTGGTGCGATCTTGATTGGCAATGATACGTTTGGTCAATACAAGAATGAATTGCAAATCGCGTTGACTCCTCATGAAGATACCCGTAAAAATCAAGTAGCCTATATTCCAAAAGAAGAGCAAATATTGCTTGATTTTATGAAACCATGGACGAAATTTTGCTTGATGCCAAAATAAAAAAAGAGAGTGTGACAAACTTCTGTCACACTCTCTTTTTTAATGCGATTGGTTAAAGTCAGTAATCAATTGACGACTCGTAGCAATCGCTTCTTGATAATGAGTATATTGACTGATAAATAAATAAAACAATGTATCGATAACTAAAAATTGGGATAAAAGGGAAGTCGTAGCTGCACTTCGATTGATCGACTCAGTTGGGCGTGCAGTTTGCAAGCTTACTGTTGCAAAATCAGCAAGTGGATTTGGGCCAAATTGAGTTAACGTAATCATTGGAATACGAGCTTTTTGTGCCGCTTGCGCTAGATAAAGCAATTCAGGGGTTTTACCGGAATTGGAAACCAAAATCAAAACAGCTTTTTGCTTACAATTGATCAATTGTGGCAAAAGGATGTGAAGATCGTGTTCTTGTCGCACGACTTTCCCGATTCGTGACCATTTGTGGACGATATCTTGTGCACTAAGCGCTGAGGCCCCCACACCAAAAGAAAAAATGACTTGCGCATGTTCGAGTAAAGTAATGGCTTTAGAAAATGCCGATTCATCTAATAAACTAGTGGTTTCACTTAAACTTACTTGGGCGTTGGCACTGATTTTTTCTTTGATAGAATAAAAAGAATCAGTCGGATCGACATCATTATAATTATTGGTTTGTAATTTATTGGTTTGCAATTCAGTCGATAGTTGGATTTTAAAGTCAGTTAGGCTATCGTAACCGATTTTTTTTGAAAAACGCACCACAGTTGGCGCACTCACACCAGAAGCATCGGCAATTTCTTTAGCTGTCATTTTGACAACTTGATCAGGATGTGATAAAACAAAGTCATAAATTTTCTCTTCTGAAGTTGAAAGAGTCTTTTGGAAACTCTCCATTCTAAGAAATACGCTCATAAGTATTCTCCATTCTAAACATTATTCTTATTATAACATAGCGTAAAATCTAAAGATAATCTGATAAATAAATTTAACTGGTTATTTAAACGAAGTTAAATAACGTGTGATTGATTATTAAAACACAAAATATGTCTAAAAATTTCGTAACTAGAAAGAAAAATGAAAGTTTAAATATGCTAAAAGCTTGATAGCAGTAGGTTGTGAATTTATATAAAAAATACTCAAAAATTATAGAACTTTTTTCACAAATATAGAACTTTTTTGAGTTGATTACATGTAATTACATGAAAAATAACAGATGTTTTCATTTTTTTTCATAACTTAAAAAAACGAGAAAGATTGATGAAAAGATAATGGAACCGATTAACTTAATTGTTATAGAAAAGAAAAGGTTGCACTATAGTAGAAAGTGTGATACATTGAATAAGTAATACTTCGATATGTGAAAATTTGTTTATCGTATTTAATGATATGCACTTCGATTTACACGTCTGTCGTCATTACAAATTTAATACACATAGGTGTAATTTTTGGAGGAAATATTCATGAATAACGGTACAGTAAAATGGTTTAACGCAGACAAAGGTTTCGGTTTCATCACTGCTGAAGATGGCAACGATGTA
>NZ_CAJYIS010000047.1 GCF_913775425.1 uncultured Enterococcus sp. | reverse complement strand
GTTGATTTCCCTTCGCCTGGTCCTGAGGAAGTAATAACAACAGTCTTAATTTCATGGTCAGAAGATGATGCAAAACGAATATTAGTCCGAATCGTACGATATTGCTCTGAAATAGGAGACGATTGATCCATTAGGGTAATTAACGCTACAGGATTTGTTGTTTCTTTATTACGTTTATTTTTTTTTTGTTTTTTAGCCATTGAAATATCCTCCTAAATTCTTGAACGACTACGTCTTGTTGTTTTTTTATCTGTTTCTCCCAAACGATTTTCACTAATTGTTTCTTCACTAGATTCTGTATTTTTACTAATAGCTTGCGCAGATGCTAGTTTCTTAGCTTTTTTAATATAATTCGTAATGTCTTTATCAGATATATCAGGAACTGTCCCCAAGATAGTAAAGCCTAATTCTTCTACGATAAATTGCGAATCTTTAACAGTACGATCCATAAGCTCAGCAATAATTGCAAAAGCTATACCTAAAATCAGACCAGCAATCAATCCTGCCAAAAGAAAAAGTTTGTGATTAGGTGAAACTGGAGTCGTATCAACAACCGCATTTGAAATAATCGTAATTCGATCGATATTTAAAACATCCTTAGCATTTTCTTTAAAAATATTAGCAACAGTATTAGCAATGTTAGCAGCTTCGCTAGCTTTAGGACTTTTAGCAATAATTGAAAACATTTGAGAATTTTGATTTTGTTTTACCGATATAGACGATTTAATTTGTTCAGGATTCATCTTTAAATTGTAATCACTTTTCAAACGGTCTTCTACTTGATTTAAAACCAAATCACTGACAATAAAATCTTTATATGTATTAATCATCTGTAAATTACTATTTACATCGTTAACATTAGTATTTTCTGTTTGAGGTAGCGTTACAACTAATTGTGCTTGAGAACTATATTTTGGAGTGATCACAAAAAATGTTACTACTGCTGCTCCCGCAATTCCTAAGAGACCCCACAATAAAATCATTGTAATTCTTTTTAATAAAATATTTAGTAATTGTTTTATACTATATGCTTGCTCCATATGCTTTCGATTTCTCCTATCGGTTAAATTAATTAACAATATCCAATTGTTTATCTAGTTCTTTCTTTACTCGATCAAGCTCCACTTGTGATACATCTTGGTAGGATACGCCATCTTTCATAAATCCTTCTCCTTGTAATTGATCCATCTCAATTTTTTTGAAGGAATCACGATATTTCTGTGCTAGACTTACCATTTCATCAAAACTCAAATCAGTTTGAATGTTGTCACCTAATGAATCTAGTATACTCTTATATCTAGTCACATTATTAATATCAATGGCTTTGTCTGCAATTGCTGCAATAACTTTTCGTTGACGTTCTTGACGACCATAATCTCCACGTGGATCTTCTTTACGCATTTGTGAGTAATGAAGTGCTTCTTCTCCATTTAAATGTAATTTTCCATAAGCAAATGTCGATCCTTCATACGTAAATTGGATATCATTTGAAATATCGATGCCACCTATTTCATCGACAACTGTTTTAATTCCTGCCATGTTAATCGAGATATAATGATCAATTGGCACATTTAATAATTTTTCAACAGTATCCATCGCCATTGCTGGCCCACCAAACGCATAAGCATGATTAATTTTATCTTCGGTACCATGGCCTACAATTTCAGCGTATGTATCTCTTTCTAAACTCACAATGCGAGTAGATTCTTTACGTGGATTGACCGCTACAAACATCATCGAATCTGAACGGCCTTGATCGATGCGCCCGTAATCTCCTGTATCGATCCCCATCAATAAGATACTAAATGGATCACCTTCTGTGACTTCGACTTCACGGGTCGGATCGATTTTATTTTTACGATCGACTGCGTGATAGGCTTTATCTGCTGCACCTTTGACATCAAAGTACACTTTCGCACTGACTCCACCGACGATAACAACTAATGTAATCACGACTCCAAATACTGTCCACATGATTTTTTTCCCGATAGAACTTTTTCTACTTCTTCGTGCCATAATTCTTCTCCGATCTTTATGATTTGATTATTCTTTTTTATGAAGCTTGATTGGTTGTTGAATCTGTTGCGCCTTGTGTATCGACAGCTGCACCTTGCGAGCTTGCTGGTGTTTCTGATGACGGTGTCGTACTTGGTGTCGTTTCCGCTGGTGTTTTTGATGACGGCGTCGTACTTGGTGTCGTCGGTTGTACTGGTGTTACCGGTTGTTGATAACTTGGCGTCGTTGGTTGTTGATAAGTTGGTGTTTCTGGTACATACGTTGGTTCTTCATAGGTTGACTCTGATGTTTCAACGACTGGTTCCGTTGATTCAACAGTGCTCTCAACCGTACTTTCCACTGTTTGTTCGACTGTACTTTCAACAACAGGTGTTGCAGCTAATGCTAATTGATTTGCGATTTCTGTTGCTTGCGCTGAAAGTTCAGCTTGGACTTCCGGGTTTTTGACTTTTTCTATCTCAGTCACTAAGTTTGCTTGGGCTTCAGCAGTCGCTTGTTCGCTGATTACACCATTTGGTAGTAATTCTTCGATCGTTTTACGAATCGATTTGATTTGATTGACTTGATCAGTCGCACTCTTTAGGTATTGATTCATGACTTTTGTCCAGTCATCGTCAGCTAAGTTCTTCATTTGTTCTTTGGCGTTATTGACAGTCGTATCTTTTACGTCTGCTTTGATATACGCATTCTCGTCAAATTTTTCCCAATCGGTAATCGGTTCACTAAATAGGTCTGTTGTCGCATTTTGTGTCGCTAATTTCTTTTGAGCGATACTGATCTGTTCACCTAGTTCTGATTTGCTTTGATTAAAAGCTTCGATTTGCTGGGTTAATTTTTTGTCTTTTACATCTAAGCGACTGTTGTCTGCTTTGATATCTGATAATTTTTTAGAAACCACATCGATCTGTTCTTTCGTCAAATCCTTTTTTAGGAAGACTTTTTTATCTGAAGCATATAAGCCATCCACTAATTTTTGGACTTCTGGTAATTGTTTTTTTTCTTGATCGATCAATGAGATCACGTATTCGACGTTTTGTTCATTTTGACGATCTGCATTTACTTTGTAACCAACTGCTACGACTCCAACTGCCACGATTCCAACTGCGATTACTCCAATAGTAGATTTTACATTTTTTGCCATAAGATGGGCTTCACTCCTATACCTAATGTGGTTTGTTTTTTATGTATCGAAATTATTTAAATTCGCTATGTAAATTTGATTTACACAATCACAATAAGACTACAGAATTATTTAAGATAAGTCAAAACTTTTTTCAAGAAAAAAATCTTATTTTCAAGTATTTTGTTCGATTATTGGGAAAATTTTAGATTTATCAAGGTTTTTTTAATAGATTTTTAGGGGTTGTAGGTGTCTTGACTGTATTTTTCGCATTTTTAAATATATTTCGTTATTTTTTCATATTTTCTTCACATCTATTGCTTGAAAAAAGTACCTAGCCACAAAGGGCCGGTACTTTTGATTGTTTAATTTAAGATTGTCACTTTTACATTAAATTTGCGTCCCCAAGCTGTACATTGTTCCACAGTTGGAAAATGAACATCGATGATATTGCCTTTGATCGCGCCACCTGTATCTGCCGCGATTGCTGTGCCGTATCCTTCGACGTTGACGATCGATCCGATTGGGATCACGGATGGATCTACTGCGATTACTTGAGGGTTTTGTCTCAAGTCGATACCGTTGAAGGTAAAGTTTGAACTTCCTGCTTCAGCACGTGAATACGCTGTAGCTTGAACGTAGACAACTTTGCCATTAGTTGCAGGTGTTTCTGCTTTTGGTGTTTCTGCTGGTGTCGTTGTTTCAGTTTTTGGTGTTTCTGCTTGTGTTGTTTCAGTTGTTGTTTGTGTTTCTTTAGTCGACTCGCTTGTTGCTTGTGTAGTTTTTTCATCTGCAGCTTTTTTAGCAGCAGCTTCTGCTTCTTGTTCTTTTTGAGCCGCTTCTGCTTGCGCTTTCGCTTGGGCTTCTTGTTCTGCTTTTTCTTTAGCTGCACGTTCAGCTTCCGCTTTAAGTCTTGATTCCTCAACTAATTTACTACTTGCGATTTGTGCAAGTTGATCTTGTTTATCTGCTAACTCGGTTTGTAAGGCTGCGACTTTCGTGTCTAGCGTTTGTGCTTGTGTCGTTAAGTCTGCTTGGTTGGCTTCTAACGTTTTTTGCGTTGTTTGTGCATCAGCTTTCAAGTCTTCTAGTTTTTGTGTCGCTTCATTTAAACTTTCGATCGTTGCTTTTTCAGATTGTTGCATCACAGTGATCGCATAGACACCATTGATAAAGTCTTGGATACTTTTCGCATTGAGCAACATTTCCAATTTACTATCGCTCGCTTGATTGATTTGGATACTTTTCAAACGCTCGGCTACGACTGCTTTACGTTTTTCGATCGTTGCTTGTGTTTTTTCGATATCACTTGTGATCGTCGCTAGCTTTTCTTGATTGTCCGCGATCTGTGTCTGTAGATCAGTGACTTTTTGATAGGCGTCATTGACTTCTGTCAGCGCTGCTTGAACCTCCGCACTTATTTCTTGGCTTTGTTTGGTGACTTGTGCTTCTTGTTGATTCAATGTGTCTAATGACTCCGCTTGAATCATCGTTGGTGTAAGTAATTGGATTCCCATTACTGTAATCACACTAGCAAGTACATGTTTTCGTTTCAAACAGCCCGACCCCTTTCATTTCATCTCTTTGTTATTTTATCCCGATACATTTCTAACGTTTCCTATTATACCCAATGTTTTCTCGTCATATATGACAACTATTTTACAGATTATTACATTTTTATGTATTTGATTTCAGTTTTTACTAATGTAGCGGCTTTCTCGCTTTTCTTTCATCTGAATGACATCTAAGCGTAACATAACTGTATTTATGCAAACTAGATTGAAATCTTTCTTTTCTTTACATTTTGAAGTACACTAGAAGTATTCTTTTTTCTATTGTGCTATATAATAGAAGTAAAATTATTTTTTGGGAGGTTTTTTATGTTTGAATTGTTTGCTCATGCGCGCAATTACCGAAAGCAATTGATTCTTGGACCCTTTTTTAAATTTTTAGAAGCCGTCTTTGAATTGATCCTACCTTTGCAGATGGCGCGCTTGATCGACGCTGGTATCAGACAAAATGATTGGAACGAAGTGGTACGAATGGTGATCTGGATGGTCGCGATGTCTGTTATCGGTCTCGTTTGTGCTGTTATTTGTCAATATTACGCTTCGATCGCTTCACAAGGATTTGGGACGGAGTTACGTAATCAGTTGATGAAAAAGATCAATACGTTATCTCACGATGAATTGAATCAATTTGGGACAGATACGTTGATCACTCGGATGACCAATGATATCAATCAATTGCAGCTTGCACTTGCTATGCTGATCCGTTTGGTCGTCCGTGCACCCTTTTTAAGTATTGGTGCGATCATCATGGCCTTTTATATCGATTGGCAAACTGGTCTTTTATTTTTGATCGTCCTACCGATTTTTTGTGTCATCTTGTATTTGATCATCTCACGTTCAGTGCCACTCTATAAAAAAGTGCAAGAACGTTTGGATCGCTTAAATGAATTGGTCAGTCAAAACTTAAGTGGGGTCCGCGTGATCCGTGCTTTTTCTCGTACAAAAGAACAAACGACTCAGTTTAATGAAGCAACTGATTCACTCAATCGTGTTTACTTGCGTGTCGGCAATCTGTCTGCACTCCTTACACCAGCAACAACGATGTTGATGAACTTTGGAATCATTATTTTGTTTTATCTAGGTGGCTTAAAAGTCAATAGCGGAAATCTTGAACAAGGTGAACTGCTTGCTTTAGTCAACTATATGAATCAGATGTTACTTGCCTTGATCGTCGTTTCAAACTTGGTCTTGATCTTTACTCGTGCCGCGGCTTCCGCGAATCGTGTCAAAGAAATCTTGAATGTGGATCCAACGATCGTATCGACTACAGATACCAGTGCTAAAACTAAATTAGCCGGTGAGATCGAATTTAAAGATGTTGATTTTCGTTATGGTCCAAAATATGGTCTGGCACTAAAACACATCAATTTCAAAGTTACACCCGGAACGACTGTCGGCATCATCGGACCGACAGGTAGTGGGAAATCAACAGTTACGCAACTGATCCCTCGTTTTTACGATACGAGTAGTGGTCAAGTCTTACTTGATGGAATCGATGTCCATGACTTTACTTTAGAAACCTTGCGTAGTGAAATCACGATGGTGCCGCAAACGGCTGTCTTATTTAGTGGAACGATCCGTGAAAACTTGCAATGGGGAAAAAAAGATGCGACGGATGAAGAGTGTTGGGAAGCGATCACGATCGCTCAAGCACGTGAATTTGTCGAAGGATTACCTGATGGTCTAGATACACGCATTTTTGAAGGTGGGAAAAACTTCTCTGGTGGGCAACGTCAACGTTTGACCATCGCACGAGCGATCATCGCCAAACCTGCGATCTTGATCTTAGATGATTCACTAAGCGCATTGGATTATCAAACCGATCTCTTGCTGCGTAAAGCCTTGCAACAATTAAACGGCACAGTCATCATTATCTCGCAACGCGTGCGCTCGATCCAACAAGCTGAGCAGATTTTAGTGATGGATAGTGGCGAGTTACTTGCTCAAGGAACCCATAGTGAACTAATGGAAACTTCTGAAGAATATCGCGAGATCGTCGCTTCACAAGAGGAGGAAACGGAATGAATGCGAAAAAAACCGATTGGACGGCGTTTCGCCAGTTCCTTCCCTATTTAGGAAAATATAAATTAGAAAATGGACTAGCGATCATTTTAGGGATCTTCAATGGTCTAAGTGCAGTTTTGATGAGTTTAGAGATTGGTCGAGCGATCGACCAAATGATTGGCAAAGGCCAAGTAAACTTTCGCGGCTTGACGCGTGAATTGATCTTCTTTGCCATCTTGATTTTGATCAACGTCATCAGTCAATGGTTGATCCAACGACTAGGAAATCGTGTGGCTTATGGAGCTGCCAAAGATCTACGCGAAGAATCGTTTGAACACCTAAATCGTTTGCCACTACGCTATTACGACCAAGAAGCACATGGTAGTATCGTTTCTC
>NZ_CAJYIS010000046.1 GCF_913775425.1 uncultured Enterococcus sp. | reverse complement strand
CGTTTCACTTAGGACAAGTAATAATATAGCAAGTATCTAGACGAAAGTCAATCAAAAACCCTATCGTATCAACATTAGCAATAATATTTACAATATTTTGATTATATTTTTTTTTGTACGTTTTTTATCTTTTTTATACAAATTAATCTTTATAATTTCAATTTAATATTCGGATTTTACCAAAAGTCGATAAATTACTAGACTGATTCTCTTATATTCTATTAAATTTTTTGTCTAAATTTTTCTATTTTACATTTTGATGATACACTAAAAGAAAAAATACGTACTATATAATGGAGGAAATATGCTATGAAAATTTTAGTGGCAGATGACGATAAAGAAATCGTAGAACTATTAAGTATCTACCTACACAATGAAGGCTACGAGCCTGTTAAAGCTTACGATGGTCGGGATGCTTTATCCAAAGTTCGTACAATTAATGATATTGAGTTATTAATTTTAGACATTATGATGCCTGAAGTCGATGGTATGCAAGTTGTAAAAGCTCTACGTAAAGAATCACAAATCCCAATTATTATGCTAACTGCTAAAACAACAGATATGGACAAAATAAAAGGACTAGTTGCCGGGGCTGATGATTATGTCACAAAACCGTTTAATCCTTTAGAAGTTATGGCCCGTGTGAAGTCTTTATTAAGAAGAAGTCAAATGCAGGCCCCTTCTTCTCAACCAGATATTTTAGAAGTAAACTCTTTGATCATTAATCGCGACTCTCATGAAGTCAAAACAGTTGAAGGAAAAGAAATCCAACTGACTGCCTTAGAATTTGGTATTCTATACTTACTTGCTTCACATCCAAACCGAGTATTTAGTGCCGATGAAATTTTTGAACGCGTTTGGAAACAAGAAAGTGTGGTTTCAGCTAAAACGGTTATGGTCCATGTAAGCCATCTACGCGATAAGATCGAAGAAGCGACTGGCGGCGAAAAAATTATTCAAACAGTATGGGGAGTTGGATATAAAATAGATGCAAAATAAACCCGTTCAAATGAGAAGACGAATCGTATTGACATCAAAAGAAATTAGTGAACTTTTTGCAGAAGCTATCGTGACGATCGTATTGTTACTTCTATTAAATGTAGCTGTTTTGGTTGTATTGCAAAGCCTAGTCAATACTGCACCTTCTTTAAAAGATGCGGTGTTTCAATCACGTTCTGTTTTTGCAGAGAATTTTCAGTCGGATATTTTTTTGAATAGCCGCTATCTATTTTTCCCAGCTTTTCTAGTCGTTGACTTTTTGATTTTATATTGGCGCTTAATTAGGCGTTATCGCCAAATGCAACTACGCCATATCATCAGCGAACTACACTTTATTGCAGAAGGTAATTACGATCATCGTATCCCTTTTGAGTTAAATGGTGATTTAGATCGTGTGGTCACAAGTGTGAATGGCTTAGTAGATAGTACTGTAGCTGCAATCGAAGATGAACGTAGAATCGAACAATCAAAAGATGAGCTGATCACAAATGTCAGTCATGATATAAGGACACCGTTGACCTCGATCATTGGCTATCTTGGCTTGATTGAAGATCGTCAGTATCATTCCGAAGAAGAGCTCTTAAAATATACTCACACAGCCTACGTAAAAGCCAAACAGATGAAGTCGTTAGTCGATGACTTATTTGAATATACTAAAGTTCGACAACCAAAGAATCCCTTATATGTGATTTCATTTGATATGGTACAACTAGTCGAGCAATTAGCAGCAGATTTTGAATTAGAAGCAAGCAAAAAAAATATTGTAATCGTAACGTCAGCTACTCCGGAACATCTCATGATGGAAGGTGATACTGAAAAATTGGTTCGCGTCTTTAATAACTTACTAACGAACGCACTAAAGTATGGTAAAAATGCGACTGAAATCGTAATCGAAGTCGAAAAAATCGGAACAGAAGCCGTCGTTACGGTCAAAAACAATGGAAAAATGATTCCAAAACGCTCACTAGATCTATTATTCGATCGTTTTTATCGTGTTGAAGAATCCCGTTCCCAAGAAACTGGTGGAACAGGTTTAGGTCTGGCTATCGCACAAAGCATTGTAGCATCACATGGAGGCTACATCTATGCTACATCTAATCCTGAATGGACTTCATTTATTATCCATCTCCCTCTTGTAGCCAATCCTTTGGCAAAAGAGAAGTTGACGGATAGTGAAAATTCCGCTATGCTATAACAAACTAAATATGTTTTCAACATTGAACCTAGTATAAACAGTGTATTTTTAGAGAGTTGATGGTTGGTGAAAATCAATAGTTCGCTTGTTTAGAATCCAGTTCACTCAAAATGTATCTTTTGAAAAAAAGATCCTTTTCTCTGGTTACGAGAATCAAGGGCAGCAGTAATGCTGAACTTGGGTGGTACCGCGAGTTTACAGCTACTTCGTCCCAAGCTATTCAAGCAAGGGCGTAGTGGCTTTTTTTGTTAGAAAACATCACTTATTTATAGGAGGAACAAAATATGTTAGATATTAAAATGATTCGTCAAAATGTTGAGCAAGTCAAAGAAAAATTGGCCAACCGTGGCGTTGATGAGGCAAAAATCGATGAATTCGTAGCATTAGATGAAAAACGTCGTAGTTTATTAGTTCAAGTTGAAGAACAAAAAAAATTACGTAATGAAGTATCTAGTGAGATCGCTCAATTGAAACGTGAAAAACAAGCCGCTGATGATAAAATTGCTCAAATGAAACAAGTTGGGCAAGATATCAAAGCCTTGGATGAAGAAATCACTTCATTAGATGAACAACTAAAAGAAATCGCAACAACCTTACCAAATATTCCGCATGATAGTGTTCCTGTTGGTCTAGGTGAAGAAGATAACGTTGAAGTCAGACGTTGGAGCACTCCTCAACAATTTGAATTTACGCCTAAACCTCACTGGGAGATTGCCGAAGCACTTGGTATTTTAGATTTCGAACGTGGAGCGAAAGTTTCAGGTAGCCGTTTTGTGTATTACAAAGGATTAGGTGCACGTTTAGAGCGTGCTTTATATAACTTTATGCTTGATTTACATGTTTATGAGCACGGATATACTGAAATGATCACTCCTTATTTAGTTAATGAAAATTCAATGTTCGGTAGTGGCCAATTTCCTAAATTTAAAGAAGATGTTTTCCAATTAGAAAACAGTGATCTGACACTGATCCCCACTGCAGAGGTTCCATTATTGAACTATTACAATAATGAAATTCTTGAAGCAAAAGATCTACCAGCTTACTTTACTGCTTTAAGTCCATCATTTCGTTCTGAGGCTGGTAGTGCTGGCCGTGACACACGTGGATTGATTCGTTTGCATCAATTCAATAAAGTAGAGATGGTTAAATTCAGTGATGCAGAACATTCATATGAAGAATTAGAAAAAATGACACAAAATGCTGAAGAAGTATTGCAAAAGTTGGGCTTACCCTACCGTGTTATGGCTCTATCGACTGGTGATATGGGCTTTTCAGCTGCTAAAACTTATGACTTAGAAGTTTGGATCCCTGCTCAAGAAATGTATCGTGAGATCAGTTCTTGTTCAAACTGCGAAGATTTTCAAGCTCATCGTGCTATGATTCGTTACCGCGATGAAGATGGCAAAATAAAATATGCTCATACCTTGAATGGTTCTGGTTTGGCTGTCGGTCGTACTGTTGCTGCTGTTTTAGAAAACTACCAAAATGCTGATGGTAGTGTGACTGTTCCAGAAGTACTCGTTCCTTATATGGGTGGAACGACTCAAATCACACCAGCTTAATCATTCGTACTATTTAATCGAAACTTCTCTTAAAAATAATGGATAGATTGCTCAATCATCCATTATTTTTTTGTTTTTTCGTTACAAAAGTGTTACGATTATTTCGTTACTATTTCTAGAAAGGATTTCTTTATCATGTCAAATTCAAATATTCCATTGCAACCTAGCTCCAAAAAAGGATGGCTTTATAGCAAGTGGACTGTAGTCATCTTACTTATTCTTTTATTAGGAGTGATCACGCCAAGCAGTATCTATTTTGTTCATAAAGTCCAAGCTGAAACAATAGCAAAAGAACAACTTCATGCAAAACAACAACTCATTAAGAATCTAGAAACAACAGCTTTTTCTGATCATCAGTTTGAGCAAAATGACCAAGGAAAGATGATTTTGTTCACGGATAAAAATTTATCGGATTCAGTAAAACAAATTGCAAATACGTTTATCGAAAAAGAAAAATCGAATGCTGATCTTACTTTAGCTTCCACTCATATTCAGTCAGTTACCGATCAAGTTGGTGAAGTAAAAACTGTCTTAACAAACTATACTTGGAATAGTGACACAAAATCTTATACCAAAAAATCTGAAAAATCGCTTGATCCTACATATGTTGATGCAACTACTCAACAAGCTATTACAATGCAAAATTTAGTAGTCGATGAAGCACATTTAGCTGCCATTCGTTTAGCTGTCCAACAAAAACTTTTAGATAATGCCAAAGATCCAGATGCTATTTTAGATCAAGTTTTAGCACTACCTGATTTTACTTGGGAGACACAAATGATGTACACTCCGACACAGCTAACGATTACGTTACCTGATAATAGTGGCGTTCAAGAAGACAAGGTAACCCTTGATTATAAAACTATTGCGCGTGCTATCAATCCAGCTTACGTCGATCCAACGATCGTAGCAACATTTCCTAAAAATGAACATACAGGTAAAAAACAAATTGCACTAACATTTGATGATGGTCCTAATCCGGCAACTACACCTAGTATCTTGACTACACTGAAGGCCAAAAATGTTCATGCAACATTTTTCCAACTAGGTGAACAAGTGGCGATGTATCCTGAACTTGCTAAACAAGTCCATGATGAAGGCCATTTGATCGGTAGTCATACGTATCATCACTTAAATTTAGTTACACAAAATCAAGATGTGATCAAAGAAGAAATCCAAGATACTGATAAGGCTATTTTTCAAGCTAGTGGTATCTTGCCTACTATCGTTAGACCCCCTTATGGTGCAGTCAATCAAGATGTAGCTGACATTAGTGGTCGTCCGATTATCCAATGGGATATCGATTCATTAGATTGGAAAACGAAAAATTCTGCTAAAACTTTACAGCAAATTCAATCGTCAATCGTAGATAACGGAATTATTTTGATGCACGATATCCAACCAAGTACGGCTGCTGTATTGCCACAGCTTATTGATTGGTTACAAGCTCAAGGTTACGAGTTAGTCACAGTCGATCAACTCTTAGATTATGATGCACTACCTTTACATCAATACTTTAGCCAAGATGATGAACGCGTCATTTCATAAAAAAAAATCTGCCAAATGGCAGATTTTTTTTTAGATTTACTGAACTGAATAGTTTGGTGCTTCTTTTGTAATTTGAACATCATGAGGATGTGATTCTTTCAAACCATTTCCACTCATTTGAATAAATTGAGCATCGTCACGTAATTGTTTCAAGTTCCCCGCGCCGACGTATCCCATACCAGCTTTTAAACCACCAATCATTTGGAATAAAATATCAGATACGCTACCTTTATATGCAACACGGCCTTCAATACCTTCAGGAACTAATTTATTTGCTTCATTGACTCCTGATTGGAAGTAACGGTCACTTGATCCTTTTTCCATCGCACCTAATGATCCCATACCACGGTATGTTTTAAAACGACGACCTTGGAAGATTTCAAATTCACCTGGTGATTCATCCGTACCTGCTAGCATACTTCCTAGCATTACAGCATGTCCACCAGCAGCTAAGGCTTTCACGATATCACCAGAATATTTGATTCCACCGTCAGCGATGATGGCCTTGCCGTATTCACGTGCAACTGAAGCAGCATCATAAATCGCCGTCAATTGAGGTACACCCACACCAGCAACTACGCGAGTCGTACAAATCGAACCAGGCCCGATCCCAACTTTGACTACATCCACTCCAGCATCGTATAAAGCTTTTGTGCCTTCAGCGGTAGCAACATTTCCCGCAATCAATGTTGCTTCAGGAAATTCAGCACGGATTTCTGTGATCTTACGTAATACACCTGCACTATGTCCGTGAGCTGTATCAATAATAATTGCGTCTGCTCCTGCTTCTAATAAAGCTTCGGCACGTTCAAATGTGTCACTAGTCACACCTACAGCTGCAGCTACAAGTAAACGCCCGTGCTCATCTTTAGCTGCATTTGGAAATTCAATTACTTTTTCGATATCTTTAATCGTAATCAAACCACTCAAACGACCAGCTTCATCAACTAAAGGCAATTTTTCGATTTTATGTTTTTGAAGAATATTTTCGGCATCTTTTAACGAAGTGCCGACAGGTGCTGTCACCAATTGATCTTTCGTCATGACTTCATTGATTTTTAACGCATAATCTGTTACAAAACGTAGATCACGGTTCGTCAAGATCCCTACTAAACGGCGATTTTCTAAAGTTTCAACGATTGGCACTCCACTGATACGGTAGCGTCCCATCAATTCTTCTGCTTCAGCAATCGTATGTTCTGGTGTTAAGAAAAATGGATCGATGATTACACCGCTCTCTGAACGTTTTACTTTACGAACTTCATCTGCTTGAGCTGCAACGCTCATATTTTTGTGAATCACACCAAGTCCACCTTGACGAGCCATCGCAATCGCCATTTTACTATCTGTTACAGTATCCATACTGGCACTCATAATCGGAATGTTTAATGTAATATTTTTCGCAAGCTGCACACTCATATCCACATCATTTGGTAATACATGACTTTCTGCAGGTATTAATAGTACATCATCGAACGTAAAGCCTTTTTTAGCGAATTTTGTTTCCCAGTTGGACATTTTCGTAACCACTCCTTGAATTTCGTTTTTATTTTTATCAATGAAAATATCAAATATTTGGATAGAAGTCAATTAATTCTGGCTAAGATTAAGTTCTCGCGAAAATCTGATAAGATTTTATAAAAAAAGAGTCGAACGGAGATCCATTCGACTCTTTTTTTATTTTTGACGTGGTGCACGTGGTACTGAAAGACTTCCAACGATATTGTATTTTTTCTTTAAATAATATCGTCCTAATAAGGCTAATGCACCAATTACAATGGTAATGATTGGATTTAGTGTAAAGTTTAACGGTGCTGGTAACAGTTGAGTTGCTGATAATAAGGCAAACCATACAAAAAACGATGCCATCAACACTAACACAGTTTTCCATAATTTTGGTCGCTTACTACGATCAGCTCCTGGTTGCTCATACTGATAGATGTATTTATACGATAGATAAAATACCCAGCCCCCGACAGCTGCCGTAACAAGTAAGGTGATAAAACTAAACGATTGATTTTGCTCAGGTTTTGTAAATAAACTCATCAATCCCGTCACGATACCAAATAGTCCAAAAATCAACAATGTATTATCGACCCACATCATCAAAGGAGAGGTATTTGGTTTTTCCGGTGGTACGGTCAAAAGTTGTTCCATACGTTCAGATACTGTTCCAAATAATTGACGCGCAGTGATCCCACTCTTTTGCTCTTTTACAATAACTGGCAACATTTCATGTAATACTTTTGTTTGTTCTTCTTCTGAAAGATTTGCAGCTTGCATCGATTTTTTTAAATCAAAAATATACTGTTCATTACGTTTTGTTAATTTCGTTTCTAATTCGCGATTTTCACTGACGTAATTGCGTAGTGTTTCTGGTTCCATTTCCTTGCCTCCCAATCTTAATAAAGTAGTCCTTTTAGTTTTAAACGTTAAAACGGAACAACATTACATCACCATCTTGAACGACGTAATCTTTTCCTTCCAAACGTACACGTCCAGCTTCTTTGGCTGCTTGCATGTTGCCATATTTGTCTAAATCTTCAAAAGAGACTGTCTCAGCACGAATAAATCCACGTTCAAAGTCTGTATGAATGATTCCAGCCGCTTGTGGTGCTTTGATTCCTTTTCTAAATGTCCATGCACGTACTTCTTGTTCCCCTGCTGTGAAATAAGTTGCTAACCCCAATAGATCATAAGCCGTACGGATCAATTGATCTAATCCAGATTCTTCGATACCTAAAGCTTCCAAAAATTCAGCTTTGTCTTCTTCATCAAGTTCCGCGATTTCTTCTTCTGCACGTGCACTCACAACGATTACTTGCGCGTTTTCGCTTGTAGCAAAATTACGAACAGATTGTACATACTCATTACCCTCTGTATCTGCAACATCTTCTTCTGCCACGTTTGCGACATAAAGCACTGGTTTTGTAGTCAGTAGAAATAGACCTTTTACGATTTTTTGTTCTTCTTCGGTAAACTCGATCGAACGAGCCGAAATTCCTTCTTCTAAAACAGGTTTGATTTTTTCTAAAACTGCTAGTTCTGCTACAGCATCTTTATCTTTAGTCTTTGCAATTTTAGCTACACGCGCATGACGCTTTGTTACAGAATCCAAATCTGCTAATACCAATTCTAGATTGATCGTGTCAATATCTTCAAGTGGATTAACACGGCCTTCTACGTGCGTGATGTTATCGTCATCAAAACAACGTACAACGTGACAAATTGCATCTACTTGTCTGATGTGACTCAAAAATTGGTTTCCCAACCCTTCACCTTTACTTGCTCCACGTACAATTCCGGCAATATCTGTAAACTCAAAAGTGGTTGGAACTGTTTTTTTAGGATTAACCAATTCCGTTAATCGTTGTAAGCGCCAGTCTGGTACTTCAACCATTCCTACGTTTGGGTCGATCGTTGCAAATGGATAGTTTGCAGCTTCTGCCCCCGCTTTTGTAATTGCGTTAAATAAAGTGGATTTCCCTACGTTTGGTAATCCCACGATTCCTGCTGTTAATGCCATAATTGATTCACTCTTTCTCTGTTTTTTCTAGTATTTTTTTCATCTTTTTATCAAATTCACGTCGTGGCATCATTACGATATGACCACAGTGCATACATTTGATCTTGATATCAGCACCCATACGAATAATTTCCCAACGATTGGTCTGACATGCATGAGGTTTTTTCATCATCACAATGTCATGAAGATCGTACATATCCATTCCTCCTGCTCGTTTTAGTCATCAAATTGGATTTCAAGTAAATCTAAGATTCGAGTTAGGTCGCTTTGTGATAAATACTCGATCTCGATTTTCCCTTTACCTGCTTTTTCTTTGATTTGAACGCTCGTACCAAATTTATCCATTAGACGATCTTCGCTCTCCCTTAAGTAATAAGGTTTTTCTTTGATCATACTTGGCATTTTTTTCTTTTGTCCGTCTTCATTCATATCCGAAACGATTTGTTCCAATTGACGAACAGTTAAATTTTCTTTGATACAACGATTCGCTAATTTTAACATCTGGTCTTTCTTTTTCAAACCAAGGAGAGTTCGAGCTTGTCCCATAGATAGTCGTTCATCTTGCACCATTTCTTTAACCAATTTAGGCAAAGTCAATAATCGAAGATAGTTGGCAATATAAGGACGGCTTTTTCCTAAGCGGATCGCAACTTCTGCTTGGGTCAGCTTCAGGTTTTTCATCAACATATCATACGCTTCAGCTTCTTCCAAGGGATTTAGATCTTCACGTTGTAAGTTTTCCAATACGGCAACTTGCATCATTGCTTCTTCGTCAAAATCTCTAACGATTGCTGGAACCGTTTCTTTTTTCGCTAATTTTGAAGCTCTAAAGCGACGTTCTCCCGCAATGATTTCGTATCCTTTAATTGCGGATCGACGAACGATGATTGGCTGGAATACACCTGATTGCTCGATAGAATGTGCTAATTCTTGTAAAGAAGCTTCGTCAAATGTTTTACGCGGTTGATAAGGGTTAGGCCGCAATTCATTTAATGGCAAAGATAAGACTTCATCTTTTTTCATATCGACTTCTTCGATGCTTGCCATATCTTGAAATAGCGCATCGATCCCTTTACCAAGTCCTTTTCCCTTATTTTTCACTTGCTAACACTTCCTTTGCTAATTCTTGATAAACTTCTGCTCCTTTAGAACGAATATCGTAATCAACAATCGATAAGCCATGACTAGGTGCTTCAGATAATCGAATATTACGCGGAATAATCGTTTCATATACTTTTTCTTGGAAATAACGACGGACCTCTTCTACGACTTCTGCCCCTAAATTTGTACGGGCATCATACATCGTTAAAAGAACACCTTCGATTTCTAGCGTTGGATTGAAATGTTTTTGGACTAGGCGTACGGTATTGAGCAATTGGCTTAGTCCTTCTAAAGCATAATACTCGCATTGGACTGGTATCAAAATCGAATCGCTAGCTGTAAATGCATTGATTGTTAAGTGTCCTAGTGATGGTGGACAATCAATCAAAATAAAATCGTAATGATTTTCTAATTCGCTAAGTGCACCTTTTAATCTGGATTCTCTAGCCATCATCGACGTTAGTTCGATCTCCGCTCCAGCTAATTGTAATGTTGCCGGAACGATATCAAGATTCTCACGTGAACTTGGTAGAATAGCATCCACGATCGGTACTTCATTTACCAAAACGTCATAGATATCTTGTTCGACATCTGGCTTACGTACTCCTAAACCGCTAGTTGCATTTCCTTGTGCATCCATATCAACTAACAATACCTTTTGGCCCATATAAGCTAAACTAGAACCTAGATTTACTGTAGTTGTTGTTTTCCCTACGCCACCTTTTTGATTTGCTACTGAAATGATTCTTGCCACGAAACTGACCCCCTTACTTAATTGGTTGTTTATTCGGCGTACCAGGTTTTCTTGGATATTTTTTTGGTGTTTCTTTTCGTTTTTCGATTATTAAAAAGTGTCGACTATCCCCACTTTCAGGTAAAACCATTTCAACATCTTCACGGTATTTACCACCCAAAATGGCAATAGCTGGTTTAGCTTCAAGTAGTTCTTCTTCAGCCTTAGCAGCTTTTAGTGCACAAAAAATCCCACCTTTTTTAACTAGTGGCAAACATAGCTCAACTAATACGTTCAAACGCGCAACTGCTCTTGCTGTCACATAATCGAATTGTTCTCTAAATTGTTTATTTTGACCAAAAGTTTCAGCACGATCATGAAACAACGATACTTGTGTTAGCTTTAATTCATCTACTAATGTCTGTAAAAAATTAATACGTTTATTTAATGAATCTACAATAGTAACTTGTAATTCTGGAAATACGATTTTTAACGGAATACTTGGAAATCCCGCACCAGATCCTACATCACATAATTGTGCCTTAGGATCAAACTCGATCGAAAAAGCTAACAATATCGAATCATAAAAATGCTTTAAGTAAACTTCTTTTTCTTCAGTGATTGCTGTTAAGTTGATTTTTTCGTTCCATTCTACTAGTAATTCAAAATAACGTGCAAATTGATTCATTTGAGTGTCTGACAAATGGATATTTTTTTTAGCCAGTGCCTGTTTAAATTCTTCAGGTAACATAATTAATCCTCTCTTGATTCCGATACTCCACATATCATAGTTACTTATTTGTGAAACAATAATACTGTTTCACAGACTAAAACTAAGTTTAACGTAAATTGTGTTCCCTTACAATACTTCTCCTCTTTTTTCAATAAAGCTTAAGTGATTTTCTAATGTTTCACGTGAAACATAAAAAGTGTAGTTGCTTATTTAGTAAGCAACTACACTTTTTAGATCGTATTAAAAAATAATTTTCTTTGCCAACTGTAGCTAGCGATGCTTTTTTGAGTTCCACTATCACTACGTTTTGCACGATCAATGACCAATAGTTTTGAACCTAGTTGGATGTTTTCTACGTCGACTGTTCGTTTAATTTCAGTTAAAGCTTCATCGATTTTTTCATGTCGTTCTAAATGAAACAGACATGCGTCAACACTACTTGAATGAATCCGATAAGCAATCCCGTATTTTTCTAGAATAGTCAGCATGTGTAGACGATCGTCTAGGAAACGATTCAATTGATACTTTTCAATCAACACAGGTATGACCACACTTACCTTGTAGCAACTACATTTTAGCTTTAAACCTGCTTCAAGTTGCTTCATCAAAGCGAATTCAACAGACTGATTTCCTATTTTAGATAGTTGATGTAAATCATGTTTAGTTAATAACAGTAGTTGGTCTTGTTTTGATTTTTGCACTATGTCAAATAGTTCAACCGATACTTCCTTCCGCTTTAAAAATCTAGCTTCACAGTCCTTTTCTAGAGTAACGGCCATGTGTTGAGGAAAAAGCAATCGCAATAAAAATGGTCCAAAAACATATTCAAGTTGTTCGACCAAATCTTCAGTATCCCTTGACGAGTATTCTAGCATCGTGACCTTCTCAGTAAATATTTTTTTCGCTTCTAACGGCAGTAAGCTCAATATATACTGAAAATACATTTCTAAATACTGAATACTTTTTATCAAAAATAACTGACGCGATGTGCTTTCTTGTCGATATTTTTCGAGTGCTTGATAACATTCCTTCGGCCAATGAACAACTAAGACTGCGATTTTTTGTTGTTCATGAAGTTTGATCAACTGTTTGTATGTTCGTTCTTCTTCAAAGAGCGCCATACTACATGCACCAATATTTATTTTTTATTCCTCCTTAAAAGTTCAAGACAGGCGACGTTTAAATTCGTCATAGCCAAACGTTTTGATACAAGTTAAGTGATTTTTCAGATCGCAAGCATACAAAGAAGCTAACGGCATTCCGTTGAATGTATTGGTTTTAACCATTGAATAAATCGCCATATCACAAAAAACGACACGATCGCCAATTTTTAATGGCTGATCAAAGGCATAATCACCGATAATATCACCCGCTAAACAAGTTGGACCGCCAAAGCGATACGTATAAGACGCTTCATTAGGTAGAGAACTACCTAGTACATGTGGACGGTATGGCATTTCTAAGACATCTGGCATATGGCAAGTTGCTGAAGTATCTAAAATCGCATTTTGAATACTCCCATTTGTAGTGATATCCAAAACCGAGGCAACTAGATAGCCCGCATTCAACGCTACCGCTTCACCTGGTTCCAAATATACCTGTACATGATAGGTGTCTTTGATATGGGTGATCAGCTGACATAGTAATTTCGTATCGTAACCAGGACGGGTAATGTGATGTCCTCCACCAAAATTAATCCAGTCCATTTGGTGCAAGTACTCTCCAAAATCAGCTTCAACTTTTGCTAATGTAATCGCTAATGCATCTGCATCTTGTTCACATAACGTGTGAAAATGCAGACCACTGATCCCTCTAAGATCTGCTGTTTTTAACGCTTCAAGAGTGATTCCTAAGCGCGAGCCCGGAGCACAAGGATCATAGATATCGGGGCCATCTTGGGTAGAGATTTGTGGATTTATTCTTAATCCACAAATCTTGTCTGCTTTTAATACTTCGTCTTTATAAGTGTTCCACTGTGTTAATGAGTTAAAGACGAAATGATCGGCAACATCTAGTAGTTCCGTTATTTCATCAGCGCGAAAAGCCGGGGAATAGACATGTGTTTCTTTGCCAAATTCTTCACTACCTAAACGTGCTTCATAGATACCACTAGCTGTCGTCCCATCTAAATATTCAGCCATCAAAGGATAGTACGCATACATTGAGAAGGCTTTCTGAGCTAATAAAATTTTACATCCAGTCGCATTTTTAATTTGACGTAACTGTTCAAGATTGTTTCGTAAAAGTTGCTCTTCGACCACAAAACTAGGTGTCGGAACAGCTTCTATCGGCCAAGAAATCGTCATTATTCACTCACCAAAACAGGCGCAAAATCTTCTTTCCAAGGTAGTCCCCATACATT
>NZ_CAJYIS010000045.1 GCF_913775425.1 uncultured Enterococcus sp. | reverse complement strand
GTGAAATTAAATCCACAACAAAAGAGCCGGATCACAAAATTATTACGTGAAAATGGGCATACAGTCGGCTTTTTAGGTGATGGGATCAACGATGCGCCAGCCATGAAAGTCGCCGATGTCGGCATTTCGGTCGATACAGCGGTCGATATCGCAAAAGAATCTGCGGATGTTATCTTACTCGAAAAAGATCTAACTGTACTAGAGCGTGGGATCGTAACGGGACGTGAAACATTCGGCAATATTATGAAGTATATCAAAGCGACCGCAAGTTCGAACTTTGGGAATATGTTCTCTGTAATTGTCGCAAGTACCTTCTTACCATTTTTACCGATGTTACCGCTACAAATTTTATTCTTGAACTTGATTTATGATATTTCGTGTGTATCCATTCCATGGGATAAAATGGATCGTGACTATCTAGAAGAACCCAAAAAATGGGAAGCTTCTAGTATTGGGAAATTTATGGTCTGGTTTGGTCCAACAAGCTCGGTGTTTGATATTACGACATATTTATTGATGTATTTCTTGATCTGTCCAGCAGTGGCTGGTGGTTCGTACCATACATTAGATGCACAACAAAAAATCATCTTCATCGCCGTCTTCCACGCAGGCTGGTTTGTGGAATCACTATGGTCACAAACATTAGTCTTGCACGCATTACGAACACCTAAATTGCCATTTATCCAAAGTCATGGTTCGTTTATCATGACATCGATTACGTCATTAGGTATCGCGGTCGGAACCGTATTGCCATTTACAGCTTTTGGGGAAGATTTAGGATTGATGGAATTACCAGGAACGTACTGGTTATGGTTAGCGCTAACCATTATCGCTTACCTCATGTTAGTAACAGTTGTGAAAAAATTGTACATTTCACGTTATCGAGAATTGCTTTAAATCAATCGCTGAAACACATTAATTGGCTTATGAGCCAATTAGTGTGTTTCTTTTTGTGAAATCGGTACAATAGAAAAGAAAGTAGGAGGGGAAAGAATGTTAGAATCGTTAAATGATACATTTCAGCTATTTGGGGCGACAGTGATTGTGCCAATTATGATTTTTCTGATCAGCATGTGTTTACGCGTTCCGGTAAAAAAAGCAGTCGAAGGCAGTATCTATGCAGGTGTAGGACTAACGGGTTTTGGTTGGATTATTTCAGCCTTTACACCAATCATCACACCAATCGTTAAACAAATGGTCGAAACGACCGGGATTGATCGATCGGTTGTCGATATTGGCTGGCAAACTGGTTCATTAACAGCATTTTCGACCTCGATCGGGTTATCCTTTTTCATTTTCGGATTGGTGATCGAGCTGATTTTATTTTTAGTAGGAGTGACCCGTGTCTTTGTACCATCAAATCTATGGAACAATTTTGGCTATATGATTTGGGGAGCCGTGGCGTATCAGGTCACGCATAATTTTTGGCTATCTTTTGGTCTCATGATCTTTTTATTATTATATACGCTGCTATTATCCGAAGTGATTGCCGATCGTTGGTCCGAATATTACGGGATCAAAAATGCAACGATCAATTCGATCCACAACATTGAATCGGCTATACCCGCTTTATTATTTGATCCTTTATGGAATAAAATTGGTCTAAATAATGTGTCGTTTAATCCGATTTTTTTAAAAGAAAAATTGGGTTTGTTCGGTCAACCAACGACTCTAGGGGCGATTTTAGGATTATTGATCGGGATTTTAGGGAATTTGACTCGCTTGCTGACATTCGAAGCATGGGGACAGATTCTCACTTTTACGGTGTCATTGGCTGCTGTCATGACGATTTTTCCATTAGTGACAGAAGTATTTTCCAAAGCCTTTGTTCCTATTGCACAAGCCGTTGAAAAAAATCGTGAACAAAAAAATAGCTCGGCTAAAAAACGTTGGTTCTTAGCAGTCGACGATGGGGTAGGGTATGGAGAGCCTGCTACGATCTTATCTGGGATTATATTAATTCCTATTTTAGTTGTGTTGGCGTTGATTTTACCTGGAAATAAAACTTTGCCAGTAGTGGATTTGATTTCGATTCCGTTCATGATTGAATCGATGGTCGCTTTATCTAAAGGAAATATGGTTAAAATTTTATTAAACGGTGTGATCTGGCTAGGGTTGGGCTTATATGCTAGTAGCTATATGGCGCCATTTTACACCGAAACCGTCATGGCCTATGGCAGTGCTCTGCCAGCGGGCGTTGTATTGATCACAAGTTTTAACTTATTTGCGCGGCCAGTGACGACAGTATTGTTTGCCTTGTGGATCACTGGAAATCCATGGATCATCGGCGCCATGATTGGTGTGTATCTTATCTTATTGTATTTCTTACGGACAAGACGAGAAGCGATCTATGCTTATTTAAAACACAACGCAGAAAAAAATCGTATCGCATAAAGATGTCCTGAAAAAGACAGCGTAAAAGCGTATCTTTTTCAGGACGTTTTTTAGTTATAAAGTGCTTTACGGATCGATTGGTACACATTTTGAGCATCTTCGACTTCTAAAACCACAGCTTGATACTCGTCATTTTCTAACGTGAGGACGATGCCTTGTGCTCCTTGGTGCATATTCACAAAGAGTTTCCCTTCATGTGTCAGAAAAGTTCCTTCTGCCACTTTACCGGGTAGAGCAGTTCCGATTTTACAGCTAAACCAATTTAAATAATCACTCGTCCTTAATTCAGGGACGTATTCAACGCTAGTAATCGAATCTAAAGGGATCGTCAAACTACTTTTTAGGGCAAGTAGTTTATTTAGACCGACTAAGCGAATCACTACATTCCCATTCTCAATCGTGACTTCCGTCATTGTAATCGCCTCCAAAAGATCTTTTTTTCTAGTGTATCATATACGACTGAGAAAGGCTTTCAATTAAGTAATCTAAATAGACAAAACGCG
>NZ_CAJYIS010000044.1 GCF_913775425.1 uncultured Enterococcus sp. | reverse complement strand
TACGACGGAATGCTAAGCGTCCGATACGTCCAAATCCATTAATACCTACTTTAACTGTCATTTAAGATTTCCTCCTTATGAAAATCATAAAAAATTTATTTTAAAGGGTTACCCCTTTTAAAATCTCATTTGCCGCAGCCTCATCAGTAATGAGCCACGTTTGCTTTGGTGCATTTTTCATATACGCATGAATGGCTTTTGCTTTATCTTTACCACCTGCGATCGCAAATACGTAAGGAATATTTTGAATGTCTTTTAACTGCAATCCGATTCTAGGAATCTTATGAATAATTTCGCCTTTTTCATTAAAAAAGTAACCAAATGATTCTGCGACTGCATTATGTTGTTTGAGCATCAAAATTTCACTTTCAGACATTTTTCGTCGTGCCGCCATGTGAAGGGCACGTCCAATTCCATGAATGACGCAATTTGCTTGATTGATCAGATTCAACACTTCTTTAATAGAAGGTTCCTGCAACAAGGTTTCATACGCTAATGAACTCAACTGTTCTGGGACAAATAACGACCGGTATTCTCCTTGCGAGCGAATCGCCATGACTGCACTCACTGAGTTGGCTTGGACATTAACGGTTTCACCGATCCCACCTCGTGCTGGTACGAAGATATTATGTCGTTTTTCAGTTTCCAATTTGCCTATTTCTTCGGCAACAGTAGCCATTGTTGTACCACCCATTACAGCGATGATATTTTGACCATCTGGCAATCGAGTCAGCAAACTTTCATTTACCATCTCACCAAATGAACTGATAACTTTAGTTTGTTGATTTGAGTCTCCTTTGGCAATCAAACATTTCTCAATTCCTAGATACTTCGCTAGCTGTAATTCAACTTGCTTCGTTTCAAATAATTGATCCATGATCGTTCCCATTTCAAGATAAACCAAATCCCCTTTGTTTGTCAACATCATGCCACTTTTTGAACTTTCGACTAAACCAATCTGCTTTAAAAAATCGGTCTCTGTTCTAAGCACACGCTCTGTCAAACCAAGTTGTTCTGATAAATTTCTTCTTCCTACAGGTTGCATCCAATAAATCTGTTGAAGAATACGATACCGTTCTTGCAGTACGGTCAAAATATCAGGAATAATCCCCTCTAACAATTTTAATTCGTCTTGCATTTTTCTCGATCCTTCCATTGGACGTTTAATGTCCAACATAGACTTATTACGACCCATTAAGGTTAAAAAAAATATCAATGTAAGAATTTCAATGCTTCCTACAAAAAATATGATAGCACGATTTTTCTCCTCGTGCAACTTAAAACTCCCTTTCGAAGCGAAAAAAACAGCGTGTGCCCTAAAAAGGTAACACGCGCTTTAAGAAAAACGTTTTCGCTGTTTTGAAGTCGGAATCGCTAGTGCTTCACGATATTTTGTGACGGTTCGTCTTGAGATCGTAAAGCCAACTTTACTTAATAAATCTGCTAATTTCTGGTCAGATAATGGTTTGGTCTTGTCTTCATGAGTAATCATCTGTTTCAAATGTTCTTTTACTTGAGTTGTTGCAATCTCTTCTCCAGAGGCAGTCAAGACTCTGGTGGTGAAAAAATGTTTTAATTCATAGGTACCAAATGGAGTCGCGATGTATTTTTTATTAACCGCTCGGCTAATAGTCGATTCATGCAGCTCTAAGACTTCTGCAACTTCACGCATAGTTAAAGGATTTAAAGGATGAGCATCTTTTAAAAAGAAATCAGCTTGGCGTTGGATGATCAGCTCACCGATTCGTAAAATCGTTTGTTCCCGATGGTCTAACGTTTGCTTTAGCCAATCAAAGGTTTGGCGACTTTGTTTTAAAAATTGTGAAATTTCTTGGTTGTTCACCTGATTCAATTCTTCATAATAAGCCTGATTGAACTTTAAAGGAGGTTGCATCGAACGCAAGCTAGAAAGCGTCAATTCATTATTCTCAATTATCACTTCTAGATCTGGAATGATCATCAGTCCTTCTTCACGCTCAAAAGCTGCACCAGGTTTCGGCGTTAATGTTTGAACATAATCAAAAACTTGTTGAATCTCTTTGATGTCGCAAGGTATTGTTGTCGCAATTTCCTCCCACTTTCGTTCAACAAAGGACATAAAATAAGATTCTAAAATCAAGTAAGCCAGATTAGGTGCTTGACGATCTCTTTCTGTTTGCAGCATGAGACATTCTTGCAAATTTTGAGCACCGACCCCTGGTGGATCTAATTGTTGTAAAAGTGTCAATGCATCTAGCCATTCTACATAGGATTCTTGATGCTCTGTAGCGATTTGTGATAAAGAGGTAACCAACCAACCATTCGAATCGATATATTCTAATAATCGCAAGATACGTTTTCTTATTGGTGTATCACGGTAATTCAAATGGACTTGTCCTACTAAGAAATCAAACAAAGATTGTTTAGTATCCTGTAACTGACCGAAATTGACTTCATATGTATTAGCCGTGTGCGTTTGACTTAATCCTGAAAAATACCGATCGTTTAAAGCAATCAATGGGTTTTCTAGCGTTTTTTGGTTGATAAATTCAAACAATTCTTCGCTTGAATAATTCAATACTTGCAACGATTGTTGTAACTGTTGTGTAAGGGCTAACTTTTGGGTTTGTTTTTGTTGCTGTGATAACTGTTGCTCAAATTTCATCTAACTCCCCCTTGTTTTTTTAAAAATTTCCGGTATACTTAATGAGTATTTGCATCCTTAGTGTAGTGGATATCACGCAAGATTCCGGTTCTTGAGACAGGGGTTCGATTCCCTTAGGATGCGTTGGCATGTTCAAAATGAACATGCTTTTTTTATTGGCTAAATTAAAGCGCCACCATCTCTTGTTGTAGTATAGCATATCTAATCAAAAATATTCTGTACAAAAATAGATTAAATAAAACGTGCATGAAATCCTAAGATCTCATGCACGTTTTATTATTCTTCGTTCTCTTCGTATTCATCATCGAATTCGTCTTCTTCGTCATCATCGATAATCGTTAAGTCTTCTTCAATATTTTCTGGAACAACTTCTTCATCATCAGAGTTATCTGCGCCAATTTCTTGTAAGTCAGAATTGTATGCTGAGATTTCTTCATCATCTTCATCTTCATCTTCAAATAAATCGTCATCGTCTTCATCTTCAGATAGATCAGTATCTTCTGGATCATCATCGTTGTAGTCAATTGCATCTTCATCATCATTGATAAAGGCATTTACTTTTTTACGTTTACGTTTTCTTGGTGTATCTTCATCATCTTCATCTAAGCCATGATTGATCTCTTCATCGATTGAGTCGATTGCATACCAAGAGCGTAATCCCCAACGATTATCACCTAATGAAATAAAACTTCCATCAATATTCAAATCCGTATAAAATTGAGCCAAAGCATCACGAATTTCACCATCAGATTTTCCAAGGTAGGTTTGGATTTGATTGACTAAATCAGAAAAATCCATCACATCTCCACGTTGTTCTAAAATCGCATGCGCCACTTCAATCATGGACAATTCGCTTCTATCCAGGCCTTCAAATACATTAATTTCCAATCGGGACACGTCCTTTCACAGTCTACTCCTAATCATACAAAAATGTCGCCGAAAAAGCAATTTTTTCTTTCAAATTCTTAAAATTTATGCTGTGAAGGATAACTTCATCTGATACTCGCCGGCTTTTTGATCTGCTAAATATAGATCATATGTCAACGCAATCTCACCTGCAGTCGGACGATCTTTTAAGCTAACGTGCATATCGTGCGTAAAAGTACTAAAAAACATCATGCCATAAGGAGTTTTATAATGGCTTTCGACAGTTTGTTTATACTCGAATTTTAATCTTAAACGCATCTCACTTGCTCGTATTAGCTGTAAGCTACCATCTGGTAATAATTTGATCGTAACCGGAATTTGCCCTTCTTCGGTCTCTTCTTTATACCGAATGTATAGTGTATCTCCAATTTTAACAAGTTGTCCTGTCAAATCAAATACAAAATTTTGTGTTTCGCCTTCTTGTTGCACAATCGTTTCTAAATGGATCGCGATTGCTTGCCCTTGTTTTTCTACCACACTTTGACCTCCTTGTGTTTTCTGTTCACATTTTCAACGGTTTTACTCGATTTGTCAACGATTCTTCATTTTAATGGGAAGTTTTCGCAAAAAAAGCATGAAATCGTTTATAATATAATTAGGAAATTAGAGAAAGGATTTTTTTATGACTGTTTTTTTATTCGATCAGTTGCAGCTTACTGATCAAGAAGCATTATTACCATTTGTGTTTACCGATTGTTTATTAGACGCTTTACCAGCTGATGAACAAGTTTTACACTTTTGGCAACTTCAACAATCTTTTATTTTAGGAATGAAAGACACTAAAGTTCCAGAACTTCTAAGTGGCTTAACTCAATTACGAACGCAAAAATTCACACCGATCGTACGCAATTCTGGCGGTCTAGGTGTAGTGGCTGATCAAGGCGTGCTCAATCTATCTTATATTTTCAAAAAAAATGAAACTGTCCAATCGATCGATGATGCCTACGCACACTGCATGGCCTTCATCCAACAGGCTTTTCCTGAACTTAACATTGAAGCTTATGAAATTACTCAATCATACTGTCCTGGAACATTCGATCTGAGTGTCAAAGGCAAAAAAATTGCCGGAATGGCCCAAAGAAGAATCAAAGACAATATTGCGGTAATGGTGTATCTTAGTGTCAACGGTGATCAATTTGCGCGCGGGGCGATAGCTAAAGCCTTCTATACTGCTGCGAACATTATACCCGATTCTGGCTATCCGGATATTGAACCGACATGCATGACCACCTTAGCGTCGGTATTAGGGTACGAGATCAGTATCGCTGAAACCAAGGAACGATTGATGAATGCTTTTCAAGCAACTGATGATCCTAAAGTTCAACACGCATTAAAAGAAACATTGCCGAAAAACCCTTTATTTACAAAACGCTTGGCGAATATGATCGAACGAAACGAACAAATAAAGGAGGAATAAGTTTGGCCTATAAACAACAACTGCTCCCAATGGAAAAAGTCTTTCGTGATCCGGTACACAGTTATATTCATGTACAACATCAAGTCATTTTAGATCTGATCAATTCGCGAGAAGTGCAGCGGCTACGTCGAATCCATCAATTGGGAACTGCTTCATTTACCTTTCACGGCGCCGAACATACTCGCTTTTCTCATTCATTAGGCGTCTACGAAATCGCGCGTAATATTTGTGATCTTTTTGAACGAAACTACTCTATCGAAAAAATCGGTCCATCCGGTTGGGACGATCGAGAACGCTTAGTGACGCTTTGCGCAGCCTTATTGCACGATATCGGTCATGGTGCTTATTCTCACACGTTTGAATATTTATTTCAAACCGATCACGAGGTGCAAACTGTAGCGATCTTGACTTCTCCAGAAACTGAAGTCTATCAAATCTTAAATCGCGTTGAAGCAGGATTTCCAGAAAAAGTCGCTAGCGTCATTACGAAAGAATATCCTAATCCTCAAGTAGTCCAAATGATTTCTAGTCAAATCGATGCCGATCGTATGGATTATTTATTACGTGATGCCTATTATACTGGAACAGAATATGGAACATTTGATCTAAAGCGTATCTTACGTGTGATTCGTCCATATGAGCACGGAATCAGTTTTTCAATGAATGGCATGCATGCCGTTGAAGATTATATCGTCAGTCGCTATCAGATGTATGTCCAAGTGTACTTCCACCCCACGTCTCGCGGTATGGAAGTTGGGTTATCCCATTTATTAGCGCGTGCAAAAGAACTATTCCCAACTGACATCGCCTATTTTGAACGAAGTGCTCCACTTTTAGTTCCATTTTTAAACGAAACATATCAGTTAGAAGACTATTTGAAACTAGATGATGGCGTATTAAACACTTATTTTATCCATTGGTTAGAAAGTCGCGATCCTATTTTAAGTGATTTAGCTCGTCGTTTTTTAAATCGTAAACCTTTGAAATCGGTCACTTTTTCACCAGAGACTGATCAAACACGAATCACTAGTTTAGTCGAAGCAGTAGAAAAAGTCGGGTTTAACGCGACTTACTATACAGCAATCAATTCAAGTTTTGATTTGCCTTATGATCTTTACCGACCGAATGCAAAAAACTCACGTACACAAATCGAGCTACAAGAAAAAGATGGAACACTAATCGAATTATCCCATGTCAGTGCGCTAGTGGCAGCACTGGCAGGACAATCACAAGGAGATCATCGCTTTTATTTTCCGCGTGAGATGACCCATGAAGATCATTCAACTTCTTATGATCTCTTTTATGAAACGTATTTGCAATTTCGTGCACATATTGTCAACGGTGCACTTATTTAGAAAGGATGAGACTATGTCAATCAAATTAATCGCCATTGATATCGATGGTACTTTATTAAACGATCAACACCAAGTAACTGAGGAAGTAAAAGCAGCACTCAATGAAGCCCAAGCAAGAGGGATTAAAATCGTCTTGTGTACAGGTCGTCCGATCATCGGTGTATTGCCTTTGGTTGAAGAACTAGGATTAGACAAAGAAGATGATTTTGTGATCAGTTACAACGGCTCGAACATTCAAAATGCACACACCAAAGAAAAAATTTCGTTACATGGTTTAACTCACGAAGATTTTCTGGATATCGAAATGACCGCAAGACGACTAGATGTTCATCTGCATACTGAAACAGAAGAGCACATCTATACAGCAAACCGGGATATCAGCCCTTATACTGTTCACGAAGCATACTTGGTGCAAATGCCGATTCGCTATCGTACGCCTGAAGAAATGACTCCTGATCTATCGATTATCAAAATGATGATGATCGATGATCCCAAAAAGCTGGCACAAGTCGAACAAAACCTACCTGCATTTATGCATGAGCGCTTTACAGTAGTGAAAAGCACTCCTTTCTTTTTAGAAATCTTAAATAAAAAAGTTAATAAAGGAGCCGCTGTCCATCAGCTAGCGACTCACTTGCATTTAACTAGTGAAGAAGTTATGGCAATCGGCGATAATGAGAATGATTTAGAGATGATCAAATATGCTGGAACTGGTGTTGCTATGGGAAATGCTACTGAAAATGTTAAAAACCATGCAACCGTAGTCACAAAGACGAACAATGAACACGGTGTAGCCCATGCCATTTATACGTATGCTATCTAAAAAGAGGCTGTGACAGATTTCTGTCACAACCTCTTTTTTATGATTTCATCCACTTTTGAACAGCCCAGCGATGACTTCCACGTTTCAATAACAACATCGCCTCTTCTGGTGTTGTCCACAAAAGATTATTTGTCGTTTCTGTAGGTTCAGCGACTTTTTCAAATGCATCTACAACATAGAAATAACCTGGATGTTCATAGTACGTATCGCGATGACTAGAGTAAAAGTACTCGATCGCTTCACCAAGATATTCTCCGATTTCGACTTCAAATCCGACTTCTTCTAACATTTCTCTTGCGATCGTTTCGTGATGCGTTTCATTTTGTTCAATTTCTCCACCAGGTAAAAAATAAGCCCCATTTGGTGCCTGAACCAAAATGATTTCTTGTTTTGTTTCTCGCGAAATGACAACATATGCCCCTTTACGTTCTTTGTATACTTTATCTGCTTCTTTTTTTCCAAACACAGGTTGTTTATTCATTCACATTCGCTCCTTTTAAAAGAAGTGTAGCGTGTTTTTTCTTTTGACACAAGTCTAAACTAAACAAAGTAATGTATGATTTTTATATGTTATGTTATTATGTATTTATCAATGAAAAGAATGGAGGAATCTTTTTATGAAAATGGCACATACTTGTGTACGCGTAAAAGATTTAGAAGCATCATTAGCATTTTATACGGAAGCTTTCGGCTTTGAAGAAAGCCGTCGTCGTGATTTTCCAGATGCAAAATTCACGTTAGTTTACTTGACTTTACCTGGTGATGACTATGAGTTGGAATTAACCTATAATTATGATCATGAAGCTTATGATTTAGGAAATGGCTATGGTCATATTGCTATCGCTACTGAAGATGTTGCAGCTTTACATGATAAACATAAAGCAGCAGGATTTAATGTAACTGATCTTAAAGGATTACCAGGAACACCCCCATCTTACTATTTTGTAGTAGATCCAGATGGCTATAAAATCGAAGTTGTTCGTACAAAATAATCAACATATCGAGTTGACGCTAAAAAGCGTCAACTTTTTTTAAGGAGTCTTTATGATACGTAAAATCGGAATTGCTGGAAATGAGCGTAAAGCCATCAATCCAGAAGATCAAAATGAATATACTTTTTCTTATACCCCAAAAGAATTTGTCGAAGGTGTCACTAATGCAGGTGGTCTACCTATTATCTTACCTTTAGGAAAACCTGAACAAGCAAAAGCCTATATCGAATTAATCGATGTGCTCCTCCTTGCTGGTGGCCAAGATGTCGATCCAAGTTTATATAATCAGGAACCACACGAAAAACTTGGCGAGCTATTTAAAGAACGTGATGCGTTTGAACTTGCCTTGATCAAAGAAGCTGTTCGTCAAAAAAAACCGATCGCTGGTGTTTGTCGTGGGATGCAATTGTTAAATATCGCATTTGGCGGAACCATGATTCAAGATCTATCACTTGAACCTACTTTGACGTTAGCACATGTGCAATCACCTGTTCCATTGAGTGAAACGACACATGATATCACAATTGAACCAAATAGCTATTTAGCAGAGTTTTTACCAAAAACAGTTGCAGTGAACTCGTATCATCATCAGGCTATAAGTCAAATCGCACCCGATTTTAAAGTAACTGCGCGTGCCACAGATGGTGCGGTAGAAGCAATTGAAGGTGTGATCGAAGACTCTTGTATTTTAGGAGTACAATGGCATCCTGAACAAGGTTTTAAAACCAGTCCCACGGATCAACAGTTTTTTACCTATCTAGTAGAAACATTCAAATAAAAAAATACACCACAGATTATTCCTGTGGTGTATTTTTGTGCAATGCTTGATACGTATTTTCTGCTACTTTACGAGGTAGTCCTTTAGCTTGTAATTCTTCAATTGTTGCTGCTTCGATTTTCTTCAGTGATTTAAATTCTTTCAATAACTCTTGCTTACGCTTTGGACCTAAGCCACTGATTCCATCTAGTTTTGACGCAAAGCTATTTTTACTGCGCAACTGACGATGAAACGTAATCGCAAAACGATGGACTTCATCTTGAATCCGCTGCAATAAAAAGAACTCCGCAGAATTTCGCGCCAAATCAATCGTATCTAAGTTTGGACCAAATAATAATTCACTGGTTTTATGTTGATCGTTTTTAGCTAATCCTGCGATTGGAATATCGATTCCTAATTGGTTTTCCAAAACATCACGTGCCACATCGACTTGCCCTTTCCCTCCATCGATGATGATCAGATCTGGAAATGGCAATTGGTCTTTGATAACACGAGAATAACGACGATAGATCACTTCACGCATCGATGCATAATCATCGGGACCTTTCACTGTTTTGATCTTATATTTACGGTATTCTTTTTTTAATGGCTTCCCATCTACAAATACGACCATTGCAGAAACTGGGTCAGTTCCCATGATATTTGAGTTATCAAATGCCTCAATCCGAATCGGTGTTGGAATATTCATTGCTTGACCTAATTTTTCGATTGCTCCGATCGTACGTTCATTTTTACGTTGGATCAGCTCAAATTTTTCAGTTAACGAAACCCGTGCATTTTTATTGGCTAGTTCGACTAATTTTTTCTTTTCACCACGCTTAGGCTGTGTAATTCGTGTGTCAACGATCGCTTCGACACTCATTTGATCGATCGTATCGGGAATCAGTACTTCACGTGGAATAAAATGGTGATTTTCTTGATAAAATTGACCGATGAACGTCAAAAAATCTTCTTCTGCTTCATTATAAAATGGAAACATCGAAACATCTCGTTCAATAACTTTTCCTTGGCGCACGAAAAAGACCTGTACACACATCCAACCATTTTCAATCCCATACCCAAATACATCTCGATCCAATAGATCCGTTTGCGTCATTTTTTGTTTGGTCATAATCGTATCGATCGCTTGGATTTGATCACGGTATTCACTTGCTTGTTCAAATTCCATTTTTTCTGCCGCTTGGTGCATTTTCTGTTCCAATTCTTTTTGGATCGAAGTGTGTCCTCCATTTAAAAACCTTCTGATTTCTGCTGTCATTTGCGTATAAGTATCTTTAGGGACATCAAAAACACAAGGTGCCAAACATTGACCCATATGGTAATACAAGCAAACTTCTTTTGGTAACACTTTACATTTTCGCAATGGAAATAAACGATCCAATAGCTTTTTGGTCTCATTTGCAGCCCGTACATCAGGATATGGTCCAAAATAAGATGCTTTATCCTTCATTACTTTTCTGGTAATCAGTAGTCTTGGATAGCGTTCATTGGTCACTTTGATAAATGGATACGATTTATCATCTTTTAACATAATATTGTATTTTGGATCATTTTGTTGAATCAGATTGATTTCTAATACCAATGCTTCAATATCCGATTCGGTAATGATGTATTCAAAATCCTCGATTTCACTTACCAATCGTTCCGTTTTCGTATTATGGCTTCCCGTAAAATAAGAACGGACTCGATTTTTTAAGATTTTGGCTTTTCCAACATAAATAATCGTTCCATTTTTATCTTTCATCAAATAACATCCAGGTTGATCGGGAAGCAAGGCGAGTTTATGTTGAATCCGTTCGTTCATCGACTTCTTCCTTTCCAAATTCGACAAAAAAAGATACCGATTGATTCATCAGTATCTTTTATGCTTATTGATGTGCTGCAATGACTGCTTCTAATTGATCTTTAGTGTGAACACCAACAAGTTTTTCAACGACTTGACCGTCTTTTTTAAGTAGGAGTGTTGGAATACTCATGATCCCAAATGATGATGGTGTTTCTGGATTTTCATCTACATCCATCTTCACGATTTTTAGTGTATCTTCATCGTATTCAGCTGATAATTGATCTAAAATCGGTGCTTGCATACGGCAAGGACCACACCAAGTTGCCCAAAAATCAATCAAAACTAATCCTTTATCTGTTTCTTGTGCAAATGTTGCATCTGTAATATTGTTTGCCATGTAAATTACCCCCATCAAGTTTATATACCTATTATAACACCGCTTTTTTTTTTCTAACACTAACTTGCTTAGTGTTATTTGAAGATGACGATGGTTGCACCATTTCCACCTTGATTATTTGGTGCAAAGCCAAAACTTTTTACACTACGATGATTTTGTAAATAATTTACGATTCCTTGGCGTAATGCTCCTGTACCTTTACCGTGAACGATCGTCACTTGCGGATAATTGGCTAAGATAGCCGCATCAAGATACTGATCGACTTCATTCAAAGCTTCTTCATAGCGTTTTCCTCTTAAGTCGAGTTGAGGTGAAACGTGTGCTTGTTGACTATTTTGTACCGTATGAACAGTGCGTGGTTTCGCACTTTTTTCTTGTTGCAAGACTTCGATATCTTCTTCATCGATCGTCATCTTCAAGATTCCCATTTGCACTTGCCATTGACCTTTGCCTAACGATTTGATCAATTCACCGCGTTGTCCATAAGACGTTACTTTGACTTCATCGCCTACTTTTAATGTTTTAGCAGCTTTTGCTTTTTTTAATACTTTATTTTTCTGTAACACTTCGGCGTGTTGCAGTTGATTCATCTGCGTTTTCGCATCGATCAATTGATGTTCTTTGATAACTTGATTTTTCCCTTCTAGTTGCATCTTGCGCAACTGACGGATCAGTTTGTCCGATTCTTCTTGAGCTTCTTTTACGATTCGATTGGCTTCTTTTTTCGCTTCTTCAATTTGAGCGTCACGTTCTGCATAAAAATAAGCTGTAGCATCGGCCAGTTCTTTTTTCAAACGATCTGCTTCTTTAACCTCATCACGCAATTGAGTATACTCGATTTCCGCCATTTTGCGTCGTTCTTCTAGATCAGCAATCATCTCATTTAGATCTTGACTCTCTCCATCTAGGATTTGATGGGCTTGGTCAATAATCTCATTTGGTAACCCTAAGCGTTTTGAAATCTCAAACGCGTTACTTCGACCAGGTACGCCGATCAATAAACGATACGTCGGACTGAGTGTGTCGACGTCAAATTCCATCGACGCATTGATTGTTTGCGCACGATTATAGCCGTAAACTTTTAATTCTGGATAGTGTGTCGTCGCCATTACATACGCATTTTTTGCACCAATCGCATCCAAAATCGAAATCGCTAAAGCTGCTCCTTCTTGAGGATCGGTTCCTGCTCCCAATTCATCAAATAATACTAAGCTGTGTTCATCTACTTGATCAATGATGGATACGATATTGGTCATATGTGAAGAAAATGTCGACAAGCTTTGTTCGATCGACTGCTCATCACCGATATCTGCAAAGATCTGTTCAAAAATCCCCATTTGACTTTCAGCAGCTACAGGTAGTGCTAAACCAGATTGTCCCATCAGTTGCAATAATCCCAATGTTTTTAGTGTGATCGTTTTCCCACCGGTATTTGGCCCTGTGATCACGACAGCTTGATAGTCTTTACCAATCAAAATATCATTAGGTACGACTTGGGTTTGGTCGATCAAAGGATGACGCGCACTTAAAAATGCGACTTCGTTTGCTTGACTGATCGTTGGAATAGTCGCTTTCAATTGTTTTGCGTACTGCGCTTTAGCATTCATAAAATCAAATTGACCTAATACGTAAGCATTGTGATGGATCTCTTTTTGATACGGAACCAATTCTGCAGATAATTCCGCAAGAATCCGTAAGATTTCATTTTTCTCAGCCAACTGCGCTTGTCGTAATTTATTGTTTAGTGAGACGATTTGTTTTGGTTCCACAAATAGCGTTTGACCAGAAGCACTTTGATCATGAACGACTCCACCAAAAACACCTCGGTACTCTTGTTTGACTGGAATCACGTAACGTTCATTTCGAATCGTCACGATCGCATCACTTAGATATTTTGTATTATTTCCACGGATCAAGCCATCTAAAGTCTCACGAATCACTTTTTCATTGCGGCGAATCGTTTGTCTAGTTTGGCGTAATTCTTCCGAGGCATCATCGGTCACACGTCCATCATCTTCAATGGCTATTTTGAGGCGCTTGGTTAATTCAGGTAATACGACCAGTTCATGATGAAACGCATATGCTCGTTCTAATTCGATCTCTAGTTCCATCAGTTCTTCGAAAAAGCGCGTCACTTCACTAGTCGTACTTAACACACGTGTCACTTGAGCTAGTTCTACACCATTTAGATCCGCACCAATTTGAATACGTTTTAAATGTGGATCGATATTTTCTAATTTGGAGATCGGGATCCCGCCACGTAAGCGTTGAAGCGTTAACGCGTCGCTAGTCTCTGCTAAGCGTTGGGCAATCTTTTTTTGATTAGTCAGCGGAAATAGCTTGGCTAATGTTTTTTTTCCTTGATCTGTAACCAAGTAAGAAACCAATTGTTTTTTTACTTGATCGAATTCTAACACGTCTAATATACGTGAATTCATATGTTCACCTTCTATAGTTAAATTGCGATTATATAAAAAAGCAGTCGTTTATCAACGTCCTGCCTTTTCAATTGGTCCATTTTATATAATATTGGTAATCAATAATTGATAAAACCATTTCGAGAGTATCGGAGTATGTTTTACAATGCCATATCCTAGTTCACCTTTTGCAAACCATTGTTGGATAAACGCTAACGGTACAAATGAGAGAATGTATAATAAACCAAAGAACAAGACATAGATCATCAGTACGTTGAGTATGCCAGAGACGATCCAGTCATAGCGGTTTAATAATGTAAATTCGCGCAATTTCAAAAAGAAAATGGCAATAAATTTTGTAATCAGCCAACCGAAAAACAAAAGACCGAAAAAGGCGACGGCTGCATAGTAGGCGTGCCCCAGTTCAAATCCTTGTTCCATAGAATAAAAAGCAAACGATGAATCAGGAGTGACTGACATATACGGTACGTACAGTTCAATATGTTTTCCAAGGTCCTTATATTTGCTTAAGGCAATCATAAAGGAAATACTAAAGCCTACTAAGTGAATCAGTTGTAACGCAACGCCTCGTCTAGCACCATTGTAAAATGAAAATAGACAAATTAATAAAAAAAGTACTCCTAACATCAGTTATCCTTTCTATCATCCCTGAGAAGATTTTTCTTTGATTGAGCGTTTACGCTCTTCATTTAAAATGCTTTGTGCCTCTAAATGATTTTGAATGACGGGATCTTTTTTACCATTCTTTTCTAACACTTGACGTGCTTCTTGTTCGATCGCTTCGATTCGTTTTAAACGATTTTCTAGTTCCACTGCTTTAATAGCAGTCTGTTTTAACTCTTCTACTTGATTCGTTAGACGCAAGATTTTTTCTTGTTTAGTCAATTGATCGGATACCGCATTGATCGCCATCAAAATTGCCGCTTGCTCTTTATCTAATTGTGGCGATAAACGATGCAATTCGGTTAATTGTTCATTGACTATTGATGTAACTAAATCCATGTGTTTGGTACTTTGTGTCCCAATGATCGTATAGGATTGATGATCAATGACCGCTTTATAACGCTTTTTTTGAATCGCCATTTTGTTAACTTCCTCCTAAAGTACCCAAAAAAAAGGATACCATTCTACAACTGTTATCTATTATAATAGATAAAGGAGTTTTTTTACAGTAATATTTCCTAATAATTAAGAAACGAGTGATCCTTTTGGAAACGATAGTCTTAAAATTAACCCCGTCTGAAATCACAGCTTTAATCGACTATTATCAGGCCAGCAAAACAACGACAAAAGCACAATATGTGACGTTTAGTGCAAAATACAATCACACCACCATCACAGTATATACTTCTAACAAAGTCATGTTTCAAGGCCAACATGCACAAATTGAAGCCAAGCGTTGGAAGTCTGAACTACCTGAAAAAAAAGCCAAAAAAACCAATACCACATCCACTGCTACGCTGCCTAAAAATCTTGCGACGCTCCCATTGATCGGCAGTGATGAAGTTGGAAACGGAAGCTACTTTGGCCCCTTAGTCGTATGCGCAACTTTTGTTGGACCTGAACAGTTTGACACATTGAAACAATGGGGAGTAAAAGATTCTAAGCTATTAACGGATGCACAAATTTTAGCGCTCGCACCAAAATTAAAAGCATTTCTTTTGCACCAAGAACTTGTAGTATTACCAGAAAAATACAATCAAATCCAACCCAAATACAATGCTGTACGAATGAAAGTCGCCTTGCATAACCAAGCGATCGCTTTATTAGAAAACAAAGTGCCCGAAGCTAAAGGAGCATTGATCGATCAATTTACTCCAGAACAAACCTATCGTAAGTATCTTGCTTCAGAAAAAAAACAAGCTAATCTCCCATTGTATTTTGTAACAAAAGGTGAACAATATCACCTTGCTGTAGCCAGTGCTTCGATTATTTGCCGTGCGACATTTTTAACAACACTAGCAGAATTATCGACACAAGCAAACATTACTTTGCCTTCTGGTGCTGGAAAAGCATCAGATGATGTCGCAGCTAGGATTATAAAAACAAAAGGGATCGATGCACTCAGATATTTCGCTAAATTACATTTCGCAAATACACAAAAAGCCATACAGCAAGCACAAAACAAAAAGTAGAGAACGAATTCTCTACTTTTTGTTTGTTTCTAAATCAGTTTCACGAACAAGATAAACTGGACGTCGTTTGACTTCTAAGTAGATTTTTCCAATATATTGTCCTAAAATCCCCATGAAAAATAATTGAATACCACCTAAAAATAAAATGATCGAGACCATTGAAGGCCATCCGGAAGTTGGGTCGCCAAAAATCAACGTACGAATGACAATTCCAATCATCATAACGATCGCGATAATACACGAAATCACACCACCGATTGCAGACAATTGCAATGGAAAATTCGAAAAATTAATGATTCCCTCAAATGAATAGCTTAACAATTGCCAAAATGACCATGAAGTACTCCCTGCCACTCGTTCTTGGTTCTCATAAGCTAAATACGTTGTTTTAAAGCCTACCCAGCTAAAAATTCCTTTTGAAAAACGATTGTATTCAGACATTTCTAAAATCGCATTGATCATTTGACGTGTCATCAAACGAAAATCACGTGCACCATCGACCATTTCAGTCTGCGAGATCTTATTGATAATCTTATAAAAACTTTTAGCAAAAAAACTTCTCAATGCTGGTTCGCCTTCACGATCTGCTCGTCTAGTACCGACACAGTCGTAGCCTTCTGTTGTAATCAAACGATACATTTCTGGTAATAAAGATGGTGGATCTTGTAAGTCTGCATCCATCAATGTGACCAAATCGCCTGTTGAAGCTTGAAGACCTGCATAAATCGCAGCTTCTTTACCAAAATTACGTGAAAAATCGATATAGTGGACCCTAGCTGGATCAAGCTGATGTAATCTTTTCAATTCTTTTAATGTTTGATCAGAAGAACCATCATTTACAAAAATATATTCAGGTTCGATCGGCATCTGATTTACGACCTCTTCAACCGCTTCATAAAATAATGGCAAACTCTCTTGCTCATTATAACACGGAACTACAATTGATAATTTCATTCGTCGAATCCTTTCTCATTCATTCAATTTACTAAACTAGTGCTATCATATCATCTTTTCAAAGTTTCTAGTAGTTCCATTGTCTTTCTTTTAGACAATTTTGACAGCTTTCTTAAAATATGGCATGCTTTTCATGAAAAAGGAGTGGACAATATGAAAAAAATCGCAATTATCGGTGGCGGAATCATCGGTGCGGTGACAGCTTATTATTTAACGAAAGCCAACTATGCAGTAGAAGTATATGATGAAGGTATCGGACAAGCGACAAAAGCTAGTGCCGGAATTATTGCGCCTTGGCTTTCAAAAAGACGCAACAAAAAATGGTATTCTTTAGCGAAAGATGGTGCTGCTTTTTATGCAAAATTCGTGCACGATTTAGCACTAGATGAAACGATCTATCATCAAACTGGGGCTTTATTGGTGCGCCCAAAAGACAAACTCGAATCACTCGCTGAACTTGCACAAACAAGGCGGAAAGAAGCGCCAGAAATCGGAGATATCACCTTACTTGATCCAACGCGCGTTTCAACTATTTTTCCGCTCCTAAATGCACAAGCGGCTTTAATGATCTCAGGTGGCGCCAAATTAAATGGACACGCTCTATTGATTCATCTTTACCGTCAGATTGAAGCCAATGGTGGAAAGATCATTCAGCAAAAAGCTCACTTTAAAAAAAATACTACTGGCTATCAGGTGATGACCGATACAACGACGTCTACGGTCGAGTTGATTTGTTTAACTAGTGGACCTAGAGTCAAAGAATTATTAGCACCTTTAGAGTATCACGTAGATATTCGCCCGCAAAAAGGGCAATTGATTGTCTTTGAAACGGATTTAGCAACTAAACATCTTCCTGTAGCATTATTGGACGGTGAAGCGGATTTGATTCCTTTGGCAAATGGAAAAATCTTACTGGGGGCGACTCATGAAAATGATGCGAAGTACGATCTTACGCCAACGAGCGAGGCTTTTACAAACTTGACACAATCGATTGCTCGTTTTTTAAGCTCTCCTGAAGGTCTGTTTAACACCCCGTATCGCTATCAAGTCGGCACACGTGCATACACATCAGATTTTGCACCATTTTTCGATCAGCTTCCTCATGAAGAAATCTTTGTAGCTAGTGGCCTTGGCTCTTCTGGTCTAACGACAGGACCATTGATCGGCTACTTACTGGCTCAAAAAATTCAGGGGCAATCACTTGATTTGACTCGATATCAAAAACCACTAGATACCTATATCACTAAAAGCTAGAAAATCCTTTTAGCCTATTCATAGAGTGTGACAGCAGTCGTTCCTTCTTAAATAAGCCGCATCATTACAGAAAATAGTTGAATCTATTATCTGTAATGATGTGGCTTGTTTTTTTAGAGCTGCCCACTTTTGTCACAATCTCATTTTAATAGGGAATATTTGCTTGTAGTAAAGTTCGATCTAGAATCAAAATTTTTCGTTCGACACTTTTGATAATGTGCTCTTGTCGTAACTTTTGCATCATTCGATTGACACTACTAGCAGAAGTGATCCCACAAAAACGTGCGATTTCCTCATTCGTCACTTCAAAATCAATTAATGTCCCTTCAGGAGTTTGAACGCCAAATTGTTCGCACAACTCTTCTAACTCTGCACAAATCGCGCCAAATTTACCATTCATCAACATCTGTTGCATTTTTTTCATAGTATACATCAAATAGACCCGATAGTATTCTTTGACATATTGTTGTAGTGCTAGATCTTGATTGACATCACGCCAAAATTGTTCACGCTCAATCTTATACAACGTTGCCTCAGCTGATTCGACACGAATATTAAACGGTGCTTCCACTAAAGGTGAATACTCATCTTTAAATAAAGAAACGATTTCCATGTCATTGATGTATTTTAAATTAAACTCCCTACCCTCTTTTGAAATCATACTTGTTTTCACGATGCCTTCTTTTAAGATGTAGACATAGCGATCCTTGATCCCTTCGTAAGTAAGGTAGTGTTTTTTCTTTTTTTGAACAAGTAAAAATTCATGTTGCTTCAAATAGTCTTCTAAAACTGCCTTTTTCACTCTTTTTCCCCCTAAAATCTTTACTGAGTGTTTTTGCTACTCCTAGTTAACAAGAGTTTGACTAAAAAAACAATACCATTTGTTACTGTTTTTTGGTAGTGATCTTATTCAATAGATTCGATCATACACAAAATCGCATGTTTGTTTCTGAAAATTTCATTATAGTAAACACATTCCAAAATATAAACAAAGGATGGATGATGATGGAAGAAAGTAGTTCACATTTATTTAATAAGGGATTTATGTTGATCACCCTAATTAATTTTATTGTCTTTTTGATTTACTACTGTTTTGTAGTAATTACGGCTCAATTTGCCAGCCAAGAATTAAATGCTTCAAGCGCACAAGCGGGATTGGCTACGGGTATCTTTATTATCGGGACACTAGTCGCGCGACTTTATATCGGAAAAACGCTCGAATTAACTGGTCGTAAATTGATTTTACGGCTAGGCGCTTTGCTTTATGTGCTTACCACGATTGGCTATTTATTCTCGTCAACTGTCTTGTTACTTGATGGGGTACGGTTTCTAAACGGATTTGCTTATGGTATGGTATCCACTGCTGCAAATGCGATCGTGACAAGCTATATTCCTGAGAGTAAACATGGTGAAGGCATCAATTATTATGGATTGAGTACAAGTTTAGCCGCTGCTGTTGGGCCGTTTATTGGCATGCTCTTACTGCCGCTTTTTGGTTTTCGTTTTATTATTTGGGTGGCCATTTTATTATCGCTTCTCACGTTGATTTTATGCTTTACCTTCCCCGTAAAAAATATCACGTTATCGCCAAAAGAAAAAGCTGCGCTCACCGGTTGGACTTGGGATCGGTTGATTGAAAAAAAAGTATTGTTTATCTCAACGATCGCCTTTTTTATCGGTTTAGCTTATTCTAGTGTCTTAACGTTTTTATCTACTTATGCAACAGAATTGAATTTAATTTCCGCTAGTGCTTTTTTCTTTGTCGTATATGCGCTAGCCGTAACGTTTACTCGTCCGATGACTGGCCGATTGTTTGATGCTAAAGGTGTCGATTCTGTGATGTATCCTAGTTTTATTTTCTTGACGCTAGGATTAGGTTTATTAGCTTTTACGACAACTAGTTGGATGCTTTTAGTGTCTGGTGCGTGTATTGGTTTGGGATATGGTACTTTTATGTCTAATGGTCAAGCTGTCTGTTTGAAATCAGTCGACTTATCAAAAATCGGAATCGCACTTTCTACTTACTTCATTGGACTTGATCTAGGCTTAGGCGTTGGCCCTTACATTTTAGGGATATTGCATTCGGTGTTGTCTTATCAAGGGTTATATTTATTATGTGCCTTGATTCCCGTTATTATCGCTATCATTTATCGTTTGTTTTATCATCCTGTATTTCAAGAAAGAAAGGAAACTGTCTTATGAACCAAAATGAAGAAATGATGCTATTATTGACTACACTTACACATGAGATCCATGCATTACATGAAGAGATCCATCAAATCAGAACGATCAATGCAAATTTGCAAAAAGAGCACACCCTAGTCGATCACGAACTACGATCGATCAAATTGGCTATTTTAAATGATAATATTATGGGATAGAGCAATGGATATTCGTTGCTTTATCTAAAAGAAAGCGCTATAGTAATAAAAAAGAAGATTGGAGTGTTTTGCATGACAGATTATGAGAAAAAAGAAGATCACGTACTTGACCATATCGCAAATGCGGTATTGAAATTGGAAGATGAATTGACCAAATTGGATTCGTTAGAAGAAGACGATGCCAAGAAACACGAAATCAAAAAATGGTACGCTGAAAAGAAAGCCTTACATGAAATCAAGAAAATTCTTCATGAAGCTGGAAAATACGACAAATATGAAGAAAAAGAATTGGAACATTTAGATAAATATTTAGATAAATTAGACTAAAAAAGACGGTGACAGAAGTAACCCTAAAAAATAAGCCACATCATCCCGATAGTAGGTTCACCTATTTCGGTAATGATGCGGCTTATTTTTTAGACCACTTTTTATTAGCTTATATGACAGTTTGCTGTTATATCATTTTTTAACAAAACGTTTTTTTAGTGTCATCGTCAAAATAAATACAAATGCACTAAAACATAACACAGTCGACACAGCAAAAGTCACGTGCATGCCATTGACAAATGCACCTTTATCACTGGTCAAACTAGCAATCGGCTTGTTTGCAAAAGCATGGACAGCTAGTGTTAAAATCGTCGTAGACAATCCGACACCTAATACCATTCCTAGGTTTCTTGAAAGTGCATTTAATGCACCTGCGATTCCTAAGAACCGTTTTTCGACAGCATTCATAATAATCGTATTATTTGGAGCTTGAAATAATGAATTTCCAGTTGACGATAAAATAATAGATGGAATAATGACACTTAATGGACTAGTGACTTGCCAAAATAGATAGGTCACTTGGCCACAAGTCAATAATGCCAATCCAATAATCGTCAGCACACGTTTATTAAAACGATCTGCCAAATATCCTGCCACTGGGGCTAAGATTACTTGGACAATTGGAAATACCATCATGATCAACCCTGCTTGACTGGTCGAAAATCCTTTGATCTCTTGTAAGTAAAATGGCATGATCATCGTGAAAAAAAAGGCACAGATAAATACGAATAGAGCGCTTAATAGACTTTCATCGAATAATTCATTTTTGAATAAAGAGAGTTCAACTAAAGGATTTGATACTTGCTTTTCCCAATAATAAAACGCAATAAAGCAGATGATCGTCCCGATAAACAAACAGCCACTCAACATAACCGCACTTGTTAATAATTGGATTCCCGCATAAAAGGTCAAGATCAACCCAGCTAATAGTCCCATCCCAATATAATCCAAACGTTGTTTTTGACGGTGTGTGCTGCGTGGTAAAATACGATAGCCAAAAGCTATCCCAATCAAGCCAATCGGCACATTAATCAAAAAAATCGCATTCCAATTCCATTGACTCAACAACAGTCCGCCTAAACCAGGTCCTGTGATCGCACCTAACGAGACAAAAGCGGCTAAGATCCCTAACGCTCGACCACGCTGTTGTTTTGGAAACGTTTCGGTAATGATCCCGTTACTATTGCTCATGATCATTCCTGAACCTAATGCTTGTAAGATACGTGAGGCAACGAGCATCAGTAGGTTTTGGCTCAGTCCACAGCAAAGTGAACCTACAATAAAAATAATCCCCCCTACTTTATACACAGTAGTCTTTCCTAGCATGTCTCCAAGTTTACCGAAAATCAGTAACGTACAACAAATCGTCAGCAAATAACTTGATACCACCCACTCACTTTGAGTTAATGGAATTGAAAGTTCTCGACTAATCGTAGGCAAGGCAATATTGACAATACTTGAATCTAAAGTTGACATAAAAATAAATACGCAAATCGTCAGTAAAATCCAGATATTTTGTTTTAATTCTTTCACAACTTTCGCTCCTTTTCCTATCCATCTTATTATGACGGATAAAAAGATGAATCGCAAAAGAATTTTAGTGATGTGACAATAGTTTTAGTTATGTGCTTTTTCTAATTTCAAGATCACTTCTTCGCTTAAAAAGGTTTCGATCGGTTGATTTTCTTGTAAGGCTTTTGAAACGAGTTCGCTTGCTTTTTGATACCCAATCAATGGTGTCAAACGTGTAGCTAAGCTCACGCCTTGCTCGACTTGTTGCTGACAATGCGTTTCATTTACGATAATCCCTTCCACACACTTTGTTTGAAATACATGACAAACTTGAGTCAAGCTCTTTAGCGAAAGAAATAAATGATGAAATAAAATGGGCTCAAATGGATTCAATTCCAATTCACCAGATTGCGCAGCTAATGTAATCGTCAGATCACTGCCCATAACTTGAAATGCCACTTGTTGGACGACTTCAGGAATGACGGGATTCACTTTTCCAGGCATGATCGAAGAACCTGCTTGACGTTTCGGTAGCTGAATCTCACCTAAGCCACTACGCGGACCGCTAGCCATTAAACGAAGATCATGTGCAATCTTTGATAAGGCTACGGCTAAAGCTTTTAAACTACTTGAGATCTGCACGAATTGATCAATGTGTTGCGTTGCATCGACTAAGTGATCAGCCGGATAGACTGTAAATGGCAACAAGTGATTAAGTTCTTCATAAACAGCTTGTTGATAAATCGGACTAGCATTCACACCCGTACCAATCGCAGTTCCTCCTAAGTTTAGACGTGTGATTTCTTTTCGACTAGCGTATAACCGTTTTTGACAACGTAGTAAACTCGTCGCAAATGCTGAAAATGTTGTCCCAAAAGTCGTAGGCACAGCATCTTGTAACTGAGTACGCCCCATTTTTTGAGCGGTCGCGTATTCTTGTGATTTTTTATGAAATGCTTCGATCAGCGTTTCTAAAACCGTATCTAATTCCATCATGTATAAATAAACTGCGATTTTCCCAGAGCTTGGATAAACATCATTCGTTGATTGGCTACGGTTGACATCATCTAGTGGATCAAGAAATTGATATTCTCCCTTATGATGACCTAAATATTCCAAGCCACGATTTGCTAAGACCTCATTGATATACATATTTGTAGACGTTCCCGCCCCACCTTGGATGGCATCAAGTTTGCAATCTAATAGAATCGTATGGTCCAATAAATCGCACGCAGCTTGTTTGATCGCTGTCACTTTTTTAGGATCAATCACCTCTGCTCGACCATTCGCACTCGCTGCTGCAGATTTGATCAAAATCATGGCCTGTAGCATTTTAGAATCGACTGTCGATGAACTGATTGTAAAATTTTCTTTTGCACGATACGTATGGATCCCCTCGTAAGAATCTTCATGGAGCAACACTTGTCCTAAACTATCTTCTTCAATACGCATCATCTTTTTTCCCCCTCGCTATTTATATGATAAACTATCATAAATCAGGAATTAGTGTAAGGTGATTGGCTGACTTCATTCATTATCAAAGTTCGCAATCGCTTACTTGTTTTTTATCAAAGAAAAATACCCTAAATCCAGAAAAGAGGAAAGCCATGGATCACTTAGATTATCAATTACTGACTTTATTGCAACAAGACGGACGTAGCTCGATCAAGCATTTGAGCGAACGCTTATTTATTAGTGGTCCGGCCATCTCACAACGAATCAAACAGCTAGAAGAGCAACAAGTGATTACCGGCTATCACGCTTCTTTAGATTACGAACAAACAAATCTAGCGATCAAAGCCTATGTTCAAATATCTGTTGAGCCACAACAAAAACCACAATTCTATACCTATATTCAAGATATTCCCAATATTTTGGAATGTGATTGCGTGACTGGTCCCTATTCTATGCTCTTAAAAGTCGTCTTTCCAACGACTTCAGCATTGGATCATTTTATTAACCGTATCCAAAGTTTTGGTCGAACGAATACGCAGATCGTCTTCTCAACCCCACTACCTTCTCGTGGTTTTACATTCAAAAAAAGAGACGAGCAACTTGATTAAGTGCTCGTCTCTTTTTTTGTTCCAGTTTTGCCATGATGCACAGTCACTGGGCAAATATATTCATTTTCGGTCGGTTGTTTGTTCAACCGTTGTTCGAGTACCTCGATTGCTTGTAGCGCCATCATTTTTATCGGTTGAACAATCGTCGCAAGCTCAGGAAATAACGTGCGCATTAACGTAGTCCCATCATAACCTACGATCAGCAAGTCTTCTGGCACACGGTAGTGTTTTTGCTGGGCAATCTGATAGATCATCATCGCATCGACATCATTTGATGCAAAAATCGCTTCAACCGTTGGATGTTCCTCAAATAAACGTTGAAAAATAGTTTGCTTTTCTTCATAGGAAATATTGAAATCGACAATAATCGTTTCGGGTTTCAACCCGTGAGCTTTCATCGTCGCTTCATACGCTTGACGTCGACGCATTGCCGGCGTATCTAAATCAGCTGGACCATTCGTATGTAAAATCACTTTAGCACCTTGTTTGATCAGTAATTCAGTTGCTTTTTGACCACCTAAATAATTATCTGATTCAATGATCGGAATATCTTGGTTCATCACACGATCGATCGCTACAATCGGTAAATGTTCGTATCGATACTCCTCAATTCCTTGATTATGTGCCCCTACAATTAAACCATCTACTTGTTCGTTCAGTAATTGATTTAGATAATCTGTTTCTTTTTGACGATTATTCATCGAGTTGCCAATAATGACCTTATACCCTCTTTGATAGAGCTCATTTTCTAAAATAGCAACTAATTCTCCAAAAAATGGGTTGGCTACGGTCGGAAAAATCAAGCCGATCAAATTGGTTTTTTTATTGTAAAGTTGTCTTGCTACCACGTTAGGTTGGTAATTTAATTCTTGCATCGCCGCTTCGACTTTTTCAATGGTTTCTTGACTTAAATAGCCTCGTTTGTTTAAGACTCTAGATACCGTCGTTTTTGATACATTTGCTAATTTTGCTACATCTTCTAGTTTTGGTCGCATGCTGTCACTCCTTAAAAAAATCCCCGTCATACACAAAGGCATCACGGGGCAATCGCTTATTCTTGTAACAAACGTAGTCCTAATGCAAAGTTTCCTAAAGTTGCAGATCCATTATTTTGGATCAGAGGACGTGTAATGTATTTTTCTAATGGAGGCAATTCAACGTAATCGTTTAGCATTTCAGCTGTTTTTTCACGGATCTTAGTCAACAACACGTCATTGACCACGCTACCACCAAAAACGATTTTATCTGGACGTGTAATCAGTGTTGCCTGAATCACTGCTTGAGCTAAATAATATGCTAAGATATCCCAAACTGGATCAGTTAAGGGTACGGTTTCGCCTTTTTGACCTAAACGTGCTTCAAAGGTTGGTCCAGCAACTAGGCCTTCTAAACAATCCCCATGATACGGACAGATACCGTCAAAATTTAGATCTTCTGGATGGCGTTTTACAAACGTATGTCCCATTTCTGGATGACCTGCATCGCCTAAAAGACGACCTTCAATCACTGCACCACCACCAACTCCTGTTCCGACAGTATAGTAGACAACCGAGTCGATTTTTTCATTTGTCAATGTCGACATGATGTATTCCCCATATGCTGATCCGTTTACATCTGTAGTAAATGCTGCTGGAACACCTAATGATCGTTCCAACTGACCTAGCAAATCGGTATCTTGCCAGCCTTTTTTCGGTGTTGTCGTAATATACCCATATTTTGGTGAGTGCTTACGAATTTCGATTGGGCCAAAAGATGCTACTCCTAATGCCTCGATGTCGAATTGTTTAAAATAGTCGATTGTTTTCGCAATCGTTTCTTCAGGTGTCGTAGTTGGGATCGTCACCTGATCTTTCACACGATAGTCTTCATCGCCTACTGCACAAACGAACTTTGTACCGCCTGCTTCAATACTTCCAATTAACAAAATGGAACCCTCCTTAGATATACGTAATAGCCTCACTTTCCAAAGCGTACACTGTATGCGCAATCGTCGTTTTTTGATCCACAGTCAAACGACATGCTAATGGCACTTCAGAATAATAACGCTCAGTAAATACCGTTTCACCATCATTGAGGAAAATCTCAATCGAACTTGTGTCGATAAATACTTGACATGAGAAAACTTTCTCCTCTTGGATTGTACCATATCGGGCTTCGTTATTGTCGTTTCTACGTAAAATTAATTCACGATTTTTTGGTTCATAACTAAGCGTGATCACTTGGGCTATATTTGTTTCAAAAGATAACGTCCAAGCTGTGTTTGCAGCCATCTGTTCAAAGTCAAATACTAATTCATGATGTCTTAATGCTGAAGCGATTTCTAGTTTTGTCTCGACAGTTTGAACGGTATCACTTTCTTGTTCTTGACGCAAAGCAATTAATTCACGTGCTGGTTTCATATACAGATGTCCATTTTTTAAAGACAGTTCACGCGGTAACGTCAATGCACCCGCCCAGCCATCTGCTTGCTCTGGCATGTCGCTTTCCCACATATCCATCCAACCAAATACTAGACGACGACCGTCAGGAGCTTGTGTAGTTTGTGTCGCATAAAAATCATGACCACGGTCCAATTCTTTAAATTCTTTATGTGTATATGTCATGTCAGATTCATTCAACGTTCCTACAAAGTAGCCTGTTTGAAAAAGATTCAAATATTCTTTCCCGCATGCTTCGATTCCTTGTGGCGATAATAATAAAACAGCTGAACCATCTAATTCAAAAAAGTCTGGGCACTCCCACATAAATCCTTCTTTAGCTAAACTTTTTGCTTTCGTCATTGGACCAACATAATCCCAATTTAGTAAATCTTTAGAACGATAGACAATTACGCGGCCTAGTCCATCGTTTTCTTGACTCCCTAGGATCATGTAATAAACACCATTTTGTTCCCAAACTTTAGGATCACGAAAATGATGCGTATTATCTGCAGGTTCTTTTGCAATCACTGGATTGTGTTCGTATTTTGTAAAATGAATTCCATCTTTACTGTAGGCCATATTTTGATTTTGCCAGAAATGATCAGGATCGTTATCTCCATAATAGTGATGTCCTGTATAAAATAAGTAAAGCGTATCATCTTTTACGATCGCGCTACCAGAAAAACAACCATCTTGATCTTCCACATCCCCTGGTGTTAGTGCGATCGGTAACGTTTCCCAGTGAACGAGATCTTTACTTCTCGCATGTCCCCAATGCATTGGGCCCCATTTGGCACTGTAAGGATGATGTTGATAAAAAATATGATAATACCCTTGAAAATAAACGAACCCGTTTGGATCATTGATCCATCCATTACTTGCCATCACATGATAGCCTAAACGATAGCGTTCATTATTTACTTTAATAAATTCTTTTTCCATTTCAATTCCTTCTTTCTTTATCTAATCTGTATGTTTTTAATTTTATTGTCGAATGAATGGGTCACCTAAAACATCTTGATCGTCGTTTTTCAATAAGAATGCTGCAAAAATACCTGAAACCAATACGATCAATGAAATAATTCTAAAAGTCATAGTAAATCCAACATTGTCCCGCAAGATTCCTAATGGTGTCGATAAAATGACTTGTCCAACTTGAGCGGCAATTTGAAAACCGATCATATAAAGTGTAGCAGACAATTTCGTATCAAAATGAAGAGTGAAATAACGAAACATTGGTAAAATAAACATTGGAACTTCTAGTGCGTGAAGCATTTTGATCATCGATACAGCAACTGGACTAGTCGTTACACTACATAACCCAATACGTAAGCACATGATCGTAACACCGATCAATAGCGTTTTCTTTACACCGATTTTGCGCATGATCAATGGAACGACGCCTAACATGGCTGCTTCACAAAAAACTTGGACAGAATTGAGTGTTCCATAAACTTGTTGACCTACTTCTTGAGAAGAAAATAGATTAGTATAAAACCCTGGAAACATCTGTTGATCAAATACATTATAAAACGTCCAAGTAAACATGATAAAAATAATAACGACCCATAATTGCTTTAGTTTTAATAACGAAAACATTTCACCTAAAGAAGGAACTGTTGATTCTGTAGAAGCATCACTTAATTTATCAATGGCTTCACGCTCTGCTTTTGGTTTCCAAAAAAGAACGTTTACTAATAAACATAATCCAAAGAATGACCCTGCCCAAAAGTTTAAATTGGGATTAATAACGAATAAAAAGCCAGCTAATAATGCAACAATAGCATATCCAAATGATCCCCACGCACGCGCTTGTCCATACTCAAAATCAAACAAGCGACTAAACCGTTCTGAAACAGCCTCAAAGATTCCGACTGCTGAAAGGTAGCCTGCAGATAACACAATCGCCCCTACAACAATACCGATATTGAATTGACTACGAAGTAACGGACCATAAACGTAGATAAAAAACGGACCGATTAAGGTAGCGATTACAGAAGCAAAAACCAAAAGTGAACGTTTGATCACTAATTTATCTTGGACAGCACCGTAGATGAACATCAAGACTAACGTCACAAGTGAATTCACTGAAAACACAGTTCCAACTTGACTACCAGACAGACCTAACCCACTTTTTGGAGTCGTTAACCATAATTGGAAAAATGACCACCAAACACCCCAAGATGCAAAGAACAACATTAACGTGACAGAACTTTGTAAATAAGATTGATTTTTAAAAGCCTTTTTTAATTTCGACATCTTCTTTTCCTCCAGATCGATTATACTAACCGGTTGACACAAAAAAATATAAGCGCTTTCTATAATTGGATTATAAATCGCTTTCAAAAATATGTCAACCGGTTATCACAAAAAAATAGAAAAAAAACTCGACACCTAATAAGTGTCGAGTTTCTACTCAATTTAATTAATGGCTTCTCCGCCAGTTACACCATATATTTGAGCCGTAACGTAACTTGCTTTATTTGAAGCTAAAAATACATATACAGGAGCTAATTCTACTGGTTGTCCTGCACGTTCTAATAATGTATTTTGCCCAAATTCAGGTAAGTCCTCTTCTGGTTGCCCACCATCTAATTGTAGTGGTGTCCAGATTGGTCCTGGTGCTACACCATTAACACGGATTCCTTTATCCGCTAATTTTTTTGCTAACCCAATCGTAAAGTTGGTTACAGCAGCATTTGTTGAGGCATAGTCTAGTAATCCTGGGCTAGGATTAAATCCTTGGATTGACGTCGTCGTCACAATCGCACTACCGGGAGGCATATGTGGTACTGCTTCTTTTACTAAAGCAAACATGGCGATAATGTTCACTTTATAGGTTTCTTCTACTTGTTTCATGGTCAAGTCTTCTAAAGTTGGTTGAGAGATTTGTTGTGCAGCATTTAAAATCAATGTATCTAGTCCACCAAATTCTGAAACAACTTTTTCCACCATTTCTTTCGAGTGGTCGCCTTCTTTAAAATCATATCCTAAAAGGAGTGCTTTTCGTCCTTCTTTTTCAACGAGTTCTGCAACTTCTTTTGCATCAGTCTCTTCACCAGGTAAAAATTGAATCGCTACGTCTGCTCCTTCTCTAGCAAAAGCAATCGCAGCTGCCCGACCAATCCCAGAATCGGCACCTGTAATCAATACACGGCGATTTTCTAATTGATGGTTTCCTTCATAACTGGTTTCACCACAATCGGGAAGTGGTCCCATTTTATCGTCTAATGCTGGTGTATCTTGATCTTGCTTTGGAAATTTTTCAGTGTGGTACATTTTTCTTGGATCAACTAAATGTGGTTTTGTCATAAGTTTTACTCTCCCTTAGTGTTCGTTTTTATTATTGTTATAATAGTGACGCGATACTTGAATGAGTTTCTTTGTTTCAATAATCCATAAAGTTAACTTACTAATGATTTCCTGTGCTCGATCACTGTACTCCCCCTCTTTATATTCGAGCTAATACAATTAGACTATCGTGTTTGTGAAATTTTGGCAAAAATTTTGCTTTTAAGCGATTTACTTGACAAATTCACCTTCACATAGAGTTTTTCATTTGGTAGACTGTACACAAAGGGAGGGATTTATTATGGAAGAACAATCATTTAGAACAGTGCCCCAAGAAATCAAAGGCTGGAATTGGGGAGCATTTATGTTCAATATTTTGTGGGGAATTGGAAATAAAACCTACTTACCGCTATTATGTTTAATTCCGATTTTTAATTTAGTTTGGATTTTTGTTTGTGGTTTTAAAGGAAACACTTGGGCTTGGCAAAAAGGGGATTATCAAGATGTTGAAACTTTTTTAGCTGTTCAAAAAACTTGGAACCGTGCAGGAATCGTCTATTTTATTATTAGTATCGCGTTATTATTCCTTTACATTTTCTTTATCGGTACCATGTTGACATTTTTTATTAACGGATTCAATGAAATTTCAAACACTTCTTATTATAATTAAACCAAAAATAGGCGTATGACAAAAAAGTTCCTTTTGAAGTACGATTTATTTTTTTTAGGGTGTGTGACAAACTTCTGTCACACACCCTATTTTTTAATGATTGATATCGAACATATGTCGATAGATTTCCAAAAAATTCCGACGTAATGTATGGGGATTCATCCATTGTTTTTGATCAAACTTCGCTTTAAATATTCCATTGCAATAACGACTGGTTAAATTCGATTTAAAAATGAGGTGCTGAGAAAACGTAGCTTTGGTGTATTCTCTACATTCAGCATTCAAGTTGTAATTGATGTCTTTTAATATATCCATCGCTTGTGTAATTTCTCCATCATCTAAATACTGGTTGCCTTCACTTATTTTTGCTAAATATTGATCGACTTGCTGATTGATCGATTGATCCGAAACAGTGATTTTATCAAACTGAAAGACTGTTGTCTTCATGTTTTCACATTCCTCTCTTGTTGCATATTCCTTGAGACATTCCCCTATTCGAGTATACTATAACAATCAAAATTTTATAGTAAAGACTTACGTAAATAGCGAGATCACAACAAAAAGAAACATATATAACGTTATTTTATAAAATATAATACTTGGTTAATTTACTAGAAACACTAGTTTAACAAGCTTTCACAAACTCATTAAATAGCTATCGTTATCGTTGGATGTATTCTGTTCATTTTATTCGTCTTTTCCAAAAAAAAATGACCTTATTCTAACCTTACTCAGACGTTAGGCTAGATACAATCCAGATAATGATGCAAAAAAAAGGAGAAACCCTAATTCATCAAGGTTTCTCCTAGTAATTCTTACTCTGCTTCTTCTTCGGCCATGAAGGTGTTAAATACTTCTTCGATCATGTCCCATTCTTTTTCAGTTTCGATTTGTTCTAGATCGCCTTCCATGCCGTCTTCTTTTTCAACGTAAGCATAGGCTAATAATTCTACGTCTTCATCTTCTGGAACTCCAGCTGGATAAAGTAATACGTAGTTGCGACCAAACTCTTCTTGGCCATCGATTGTTAATAGAATTTCGTATAACGTTTCGTTACCTTCGTTATCGACTAATGTAATATGTTCATGTCCTTCATGATCGTGATCATGATTATGATCGTGTGTATGTTCTGCCATTATTTTTCCTCTTTTCGTTGTTTTAAAATAGTTTTTTACCCGGACCGTCAAGATAATTTTGTAAAATCATCACTGCAGCAACCTTATCGATTACTTTTTTACGTTTTGCGCGTGAAGTATTGGCTTGCTCCACAAGCATCCGTTCTGCTTGAACCGTAGTCAACCGCTCGTCTTGATAGTCGACAGGTAAACCAAACAATTCTTCTAACTGTTTCCCGTAAGCCATTGATGCTTCGGCACGCGGACCAATCGAATTGTTCATATTTTTAGGAAGTCCTACGACAAAACGAGAAATTTCATAATCCGCAACTAATTCTTTGACGCGATCAAACCCAAATTGGCCTTCATCTTCATTGATACGAATAATTTCAACACCTTGCGCGGTCCATCCCATTGGATCACTTACGGCGATTCCCACTGTGCGTGATCCAACATCTAATCCCATAATTCGCATTACATATTAACCCCATGATTTCCCAGATATTCACGAATCAATACTTCTAAGATTTCATCTCGTTCATAACGGCGAATTAAATTTCGTGCATCTTGGTAACGCGGAATATAGGCTGGGTCACCCGAAAGTAGATATCCTACGATTTGGTTAATCGGATTATAACCTTTTTCCTCTAGTGCAGTGTACACAATCGCTAACGTCTCGCTCACTTCTCGCTTGCGGTTGTCTTCAAAATCAAACCGAACTGTCTTATCTGTAAATCCCATAGTACGACACCTCTTTCGTAAAAGAATACTGTTCTTCTTTCCTATTGTACTAAAAATAACGAAAAACTACAATTAAATCCTTCTATTGAATACTAAAAAGTCCGATACACATATTCATTTTTAGGCGCATCGATTTTTTTGATTTTTTCTACTTTAACAGTCGGCAAATCCCTTTGGAACGGCTCATAGTAATCAGATTCAATGACGCCATCGATTGAAAACCATTCATTATCAGCAACAGTGGCACCATCTGGTAACACGATACGTAACCCGAATACACCTGAATCTGCCACGCAATGGATGATTCCAAAGCGGAATAAAAAGTCACCTTGATTTTTTGGCGCTTTAAATAAAAAACCTTCATAATGAATCGGGCGATTGATAAATTCACTTGGATAATTATAAATCAGTTCCATCACTTCTAAATAATTGTCATCTGTAACAATCAATTTTCCATCTTTGATGTATTTTTTGCGTAAGCCATCCATTTGTTTTTGATAATCTTCTTTATTGTAATAAATACTCGTGTTTGGCTGTAGGTACTGCGTATTCATTTCAGGATCGCCCACAGATTCTTTACTAACTGGAAATTGAAATCCTTTGGCTTGTACGATCGTCGCATCTAAACTTACTGTTGGAAATAATAGACCGACAATCAGTGGTAAAAGCAGTAACGTATAGGCAATCACCTTTTGCGGTCGCGATAAGTGATGATCATGATCGTGGTCGTGATCATGCGTGTGCGCTTGTGCTTTTTTGGGATCTTCTTTGACCCAAAAATACATTTGAATCAACCCTAACAATAACGACAATACCATCGAAATAATCGCTAGATATTGGTAATGGATATTGATAAATTGATCTAATTTACCAGTCAATTGTAAATACATCATCATTTGGCTGTAGCCAATCAAAATTAAACTTCGAATCATCTTTTACACCACCCAAGCAAAAATCGTGACGACAATCGCAATCAATGAGACCAGTTGGACGATAAATTTAGTTCCAAAATAACGTTTCATCATCAATAAATTTTTGATATCGACCATTGGACCAAAAACCAAAAAGGCAATGACCGGTGCTACACCAAATAAACTCAATAAGCTGCTCCCAATAAAAGCATCGGCTTCAGAACACAGCGACATAATGACTGCTAGAGCTAACATGACTAAAATCGCAAATAATTTAGTCGATCCTAATGTCAAAATAATACTAGTTGGCAAATAGACTTGTAAGCCTGAGGCAATCAATGCCCCAATAATCAAATAACGTCCAGTATCAAAAAACTCATCGATGCTGTGTTCAAACATGTGACTGATTTTTTGCATCTTCTTGACTTGAGGTTTGTGGGTACATGTTTCATTTGTCAGACTGTGTTCATGATGGGTATGAGTAGTCTGGTACGATTCTTTTAACGGATTTTTAGTATAAATATACGCCAACCAAATCCCAACAACTAAAGCGACTAGTAAACTTCCTGTCACACGTAACAAGACAAATTTCCATGAATTGCTAAAAGCAATAAATGTCGAAAATAATACGATCGGATTGATAATTGGTGCCGTTAGCATGAATGGAAAAGCTGTATAGGTTGGCACTTCTTTTTTTAAAAATTGATGAACAATCGGGACGATCCCACATTCACATGATGGGAAAAACACCCCTAGGACTGACCCAACAATGATTGCTAAAAATTTATTTTTCGGTAATAGTTTATTCACACGTTCTGCACTTAAAAAGACATGCAAAAAGCCTGAGATCAAACATCCCAATAACACAAAGGGTAATGCTTCGATCACGATCGACAAAAAAATCATGCCCATCTGCAAAATCGAAGTTGGCAATGACTCAAACATAAGATTCTCCTTTTGATTTACTTTGATCCTTTTCAAACGATACACTTAAATCGTCTAAAAAACTAGTACTGATGTATTTTTTTAATAAAATGTAAAAAACCACATACCGCTTAGAGGCATGTGGTTGTGTTTACTTATATAATTTCGTCCGTAAACGTAGTGGTATCACCAGAATGAAGGAAGTAAATCAATGTTTGGAGCTCATTGGTTAAATCAACATTTTGCACTAAAATATCACTTGATGCTGTAATTCGAGCAGGTGTGAAGTTTAAGATCCCCTTGATCCCCGCTTCGACCAATTCATTGACAACATCTTGTGAACGTTGTGCAGGAACGGTTAAAATCGCGATATCAATTTGCTGAATGGCGATCTGCTCTTTCATGTCTGTCATTGGATAAACTGGAATGCCATCGACGATTCGACCCACGATATCTGGATTCACATCAAATGCTGCACTCACACGGATACTATTACTTTGATGAAACTTATATTTTAATAGCGCGCTTCCTAAATTCCCGACGCCTATTAAAGCGACATTAGTCATATGATCATCATTTAATGTACGTGCAAAGAATTGCATCAAGTCATTAACGTCGTATCCATATCCGCGTTTTCCTAACTCCCCAAAGTAAGAAAAATCGCGTCTGATCGTCGCACTATCGACTTGTACAGCTTCACTTAACTCTGTTGATGATACTTTCTTTTTCCCCGCGTCATTTAAAATTCTTAAATAGCGATAATACAAAGGCAACCGCTTAGCTGTTGCTTTTGGAATTTGATTGTCTTTCAAAATTAAAACCCTCCATTGTGAACAATTCACTAGTACAAGTGTTATAATACAAAATTCACGTGTAAAAGGCAATTTGATTGCTCAAAATTTAGCAATTTTTCACAAATTTCTTTTCACTACTTCTCACAAGTATCGCTAGTTTTAGCAAAATATGATAGACTAAGCATGCACAAATCCTATTATTACACGGATTTAAGATCAATTGCTATTACGATACAGCAAAGAAAGAGGATCCTATGATTTTATTACAAGTCAATCAAGTTGCCCGATTATTTGGTGCAGATGTTTTATTTCAACAAATTCAAATGGAAATCAGCCAACATGCTAGAATTGGCTTAGTTGGGCGTAACGGTGCTGGAAAATCCACCTTACTCAAGATTATCGCTGGCGTGGAACAACCCGATGAAGGCGCCGTCATCAAGACAAAACAAGCTACACTAAGTTACCTAGCACAAGATACCGGACTGATTTCAGATAAAACAGTCTACGATGAAATGCTCGATGCTTTTTTTGATATTCGTCAGTTAGAAGAAAAAATGCGCAAAATGGAATACAAAATGGGCGAAATTGATCCTACTACAACAGCCTATACCCAACTTTTAGCAGAATACGACCGAATCCAACATGAATTTACTGAGCGTAACGGTTACGGTTATGAAAATGAAATCCGCTCTGTCTTACACGGATTTCAATTTGACAAGTCATTTTATGACCAAGCGATTGCGACCCTTTCTGGTGGCCAAAAAACCCGATTAGCCTTAGCGAAAATGCTCTTACAAAAACCGGATATCTTAATTTTAGATGAGCCGACAAACCATTTAGATATCGCAACACTCTCTTGGCTTGAAACCTACTTGCAAGGCTATAGTGGTGCGTTACTGATCGTCTCTCACGATCGCTATTTTTTAGATAAAGTAGTCACCGAAGTCTATGAACTTAGTCGCCATAAGATGCGCCATTACAAAGGAAACTATAGTCGTTACCTTGATGAAAAAGCTGCACAACTTGCTACAGATATGAAAGCTTTTGAGAAACAACAAGACGAAATCGCAAAATTAGAGGATTTTGTTGCGCGTAATCTAGTGCGTGCCTCTACGACAAAACGCGCCCAAAGCCGTCGAAAACAATTAGAAAAGATGGATCGTCTCGATCGGCCACAAGGTGATGAAAAGTCTGCTCATTTCTTATTCGAAGTCGAAAAACCCTCAGGCAATATCGTCTTACAAGTTGCAGATGCTGCTATTGGATATGAAGATACAGTGTTAGCCGAGCCAATCAACCTTGATATTCGCAAACACGATGCAGTCGCGTTAGTCGGCCCAAATGGAATCGGAAAATCGACTCTGCTAAAATCGATCATTCACAGACAACCGTTTTTAAAAGGAACTGCAACCTTTGGCGCTAACGTTTCTGTCGGTTACTACGATCAAGGACAAGCTGAACTTTCGCTGCGCAAGACGATTTTACAAGAACTATGGGATGCGCATCCTACGCTACCAGAAGGTCAGATCCGGACTGTTTTGGGTAGTTTCTTATTTTCTGGCGAGGATGTGGAAAAACCCATCGGCTTATTAAGTGGTGGTGAAAAAGCGCGTGTTGCTTTGGCAAAACTTGCGATGGATCATGACAATTTCTTGATGCTAGACGAACCGACAAACCATTTAGATATCGACAATAAAGAAGTACTGGAAAATGCGTTGATCGATTACGATGGTACGATCTTCTTCGTTTCGCATGACCGCTATTTCATTAATCGAATCGCCTCGACGGTTGTTGAATTATCTGAAGAAGGTTCCCGTGTCTTTTTAGGTGATTACGATTACTATCTAGAGAAAAAACAAGAAGAAGCTGAGTTACAGGCATTGCTAGATAAGCCAAGTGTCGAAACGGTCGTCTCTGAAGGCAAGCAAAATTTTCAACAATCAAAAGAAAAACAAAAAAAAGTCCGTCAACTGCAACGAAAAATCGATGAGATCGAAGCACAACTGTCGGATCTAGAAAATGAACATCGTCAGTGTCAAGAAGAAATGGTGAAATCAGAAAACTTGAACAATCATGTCCTCTTGCAAGAGCTGACAGAAAAAACGAATACGATCGAAGCACAACAACTCCAGTTAATGGAAGAATGGGAAACGGTTAGTTTAGAATTGGAAGAAGAATCCGTGTAAAAGCGGATGATGAGGGAAAAGATGAAAAAATTTATTGGGGATCGTGCATTTTATCTGCACGTATTAACGATCGCGGTCCCGATTATGATCCAAAATGCCATTACAAATTTCGTGGGTTTACTCGATAATTTAATGGTTGGTCAAATCGGTACCGCACAAATGTCGGGTGTCGCTATTGTCAATCAACTGATTTTTGTTTTTAACTTAAGTATTTTTGGGATCGTTTCTGCTGCGAGTATTTTTGGGACGCAATTTTATGGAAAACGAGATTTCGTCGGGATGCGTGACGCGTTTCGCTTCAAGTTAGTTGGCAATGCACTAATGTGTATAGTAGCCATCTTAGCCTTATGGTATGCACAAGATTACTTGATCTCTTTATATCTACATGGAGATACAGAGATTCAACAATTGCAACTAGCCCACGATTCCGCACGTGACTTTTTATGGATCATGTTGTTCACCTTACCTTTTTTTGCGCTCTCTCAAAGTTATGCGAGTTCATTGCGTGAAATGGGGAAAACCATTGTACCAATGTTTGCCAGTAGTACGGCTGTTATTATCAATACCGCGCTGAATTTTTTACTGATTTTTGGATTATTCGGCTTTCCCAAATTAGGTGTTGTTGGTGCTGGTATCGCAACTTTGGTGGCCCGTATTTTGGAATGTGCGATCACTGTCATTTGGGTGCACGCGCATGCAACTGAGCACCCTTTTTGTCTACACGTTTATCGGCAATTTCATATTCCGTGGTCATTGTCAAAACGTATCTTGGTCAAAGGTTCTCCTTTGATGGCCAATGAAATTTTGTGGGCGATCGGCCAAACAATGATTCTCCAAGCGTATTCAGTTCGTGGATTATCTGTCATCGCATCGTTAAATATCGCTTCGACAGTTTCAAATTTGTTTAATATCGTTTATATGGCTTTAGGTAGTGCGGTAGCTGTCATTATCGGCCAATTGCTTGGATCAAATAAGATGCAAGAGGCACGTGATGCAGCTCGCAAATTATTATTTTTTGCGGTGATGAGCTGTTTCACGATCGGGATCATTATGCTAATCGTTGCCCCCTTATTTCCTGCTGTCTATCAGACTGAACCCGAAGTCAAAGAACTTGCCAGTAAGTTTATTCAAATTGCAGCGATCTGTATGCCTCTTTATGCGTTTAATCATGCGAGTTACTTTATTTTGCGCTCTGGCGGCCAAACGTTTATTACCTTTTTATTCGATAGCGTCTTTGTCTGGACGATCACATTTCCGTTAGCTTACGTCTTGAGTATGCACACGGCACTTTCGATCGTTTTTGTTTACTTTATCTGTCAAGCGGTCGAGTGGATCAAAAGTTATCTAGGCTATCGTTTGATTCGTTCTGATGCCTGGATGAAAAACGTCACCCAAACGATTTAAAAGGAGGAGCATAATGCAATTACGTAGATTAGAAGCAAAAGACAATCAGCAGTTGGCTGATTTGATTCGAAAAAGTTTAGAAGAAGCCGATCTAGCGATTCCTGGAACAGCCTATTTTGATCCGGAATTAACTACGCTTTATTCGTATTATGATCAAGCAAAGGCTGCTTATTGGGTCATTTCCGATCAAGGAACTATTATCGGTGGGATCGGTATTGCACCATTAGCCGGTGTGTTGCGAACATGCGAATTACAAAAACTGTATGTATCTTCTGCCTATCAAAAACAAGGACTTGCCCAAAAACTTATGGAAACAGCCCTTTCGTTTGCTAGTCAGCAGTATGAAGTTTGTTATTTAGAAACACATCATTCACTAGAAGCTGCCTGTCGATTATATGAACGCTTTGGATTTCAAGCATTATCTGCACCGCTTCTTGATACAGAACATCAGGCGATGGATCGTTGGTATCAAAAGAAATTTTACGCAAACTAAAAAATAGGACACAAAAAGGTGTAGTACATCACTCCTTTTTTGTGTCCTATTTTTGGTTAACGATCCGTTAATTACGATACATCTTCAATTCTAAAAATAGATCATTATAGATTCCTAGATACTCAGGACCCAGGTCTTTGTAGACTTCCATTTTTTTCAAGGCATCTTCTGACGGATAAAATTGTTTATCTTCAGTAATGTCTTTTGGCAACAATTTCAATGCCGCTTCATTTGGTGTCGAATACCCAATGTATTCTGCATTTTGAGCTGCATTTTCTGGTCGTAGCATAAAATTGATGAAGGCATACGCACCTTCTTTATTTTGGACCGTTTTAGGAATCACGATATTGTCAAACCAAAGATTGGTTCCATCATCTGGAATGACATAGTGTAGATGCTCATTTTCAGCCATCATATCGGCTGCTTCACCTGAAAACGTCACGGCAACCGCACTTTCTTCGTTTTCCATATACATTTTGATTTCATCTGCAACAATCGCTTTGATATTTGGTGTCAGTTTTTTTAATTTATCATAAGCTTGATCTAATTGATCCATCTGTTTACTATTTAAAGAATAACCTAGACTATTCAAGCCTAATCCAATGACCTCACGCGCACCGTCAATCAACATAATATTATCTTTTAACTCTGGGCGCCACAAATCATTCCAAGACGTAATGTCTTTTCCATCGACCATCTTATCGTTATAGACGATGCCTAATGTTCCCCAAAAGTATGGAATCGAGTATCGATTATCCGTATCAAAATCAAGATTCAAAAAGCGTGGTTCGATATTTTCTAATCCGGTGATTTGTTTGTGATCCAAAGGAGTTAACAAATTCGCTTTGATCATTTTTTGGATCATGTATTCACTAGGAATCGCAATATCATACGCCGTGCCACCTTGTTGGATTTTCGTAAACATCGCTTCGTTTGAATCAAATGTGTCATAATTGACTTTATAGCCAGATTCTTGTTCGAATTTCTTCAAAAGCGCTGGATCGATATAGTCGCCCCAATTGTAAATATTTACAACCTTCGCACCAGACATTCCAGTTGACCGTTCTAATTGATGTGCGGTGGCAATCAATACAAAGATCACAGCGACAATCCCGATAATTAAAGAAGTCAATTTTCTCATCGTAAAATCGTCGCCTCCACTCTAGTCTTTTTCGCACGTTTTGGTCGATTGTCTTTACTGATAAAGTAATACCCGATCACTAATAACATGGAGAATAAAAAGACTAACGTACTTAACGCATTGATCTCTAAACTGATTCCTTGTCTTGCTCGGGAATAGATCTCCACCGATAACGTAGAAAAACCATTTCCAGTTACAAAGAACGTTACTGCAAAATCATCTAGTGAATACGTAAAGGCCATAAAATAGCCGGCAATGATCCCTGGAGATAGATATGGCAAGATGATATTTTTCACGACTTGAACTTGATTGGCACCTAAATCACGGGCTGCATCGATCATCGAATCATTCATCTCTTGTAATTTAGGCATGACCATCAAGACAACGATGGGGATACTAAAGGCAATATGTGACAATAGAACACTGAAAAAGCCTAAACTAAATCCTCGGATCCACGAGCCGATCAATGTGAAAAAGATCAAAAAGCTGGCACCGATAATAACATCTGGTGAAACCAATAAAATATTGTTTAACCCTAAAAACAGCGCGCGTGTTTTACGTTTTTTCGTGTAATAGATCATCATCGCACCGATCGTACCGATTGCTGTTGCCATCAGTGAAGATAAAAAAGCCAACATAAACGTATCAAGTACAATAATCAATAAGCGAGTATCTTCAAATACGGAACGATAATTATCCCAAGTAAAACCAGTAAACTCATTCATCGTGCCCCCATCATTAAATGAATAGTAGATCAAATAAAAAATCGGCGCATAGAGCACAATAAAGACAAGTAAAAGATAAAGATTGGACCATTTAAATGCGGTTAATTTTTTCATTTGCTTCCTCCTTTACCTTTACGCGATTCACCAGTAAAGAACATCACGATAAACATGGCAATAATCAAGACGACACCGATCGTCGATCCCATTCCCCAGTTTTGTGTCACCAAGAAATGTTGTTCGATCGCTGTTCCTAATGTAATCACACGATTTCCACCAATCAAACGTGTCAGCATGAATAAGGAAAGTGAGGGAATAAAAACAGCTTGTACCCCGCTTTTTACCCCACTTAAAGACAATGGAAAAATCACGCGTCGAAATGTCTCAAATGAATTCGCTCCTAGATCCCGGCTCGCACTGATCAAAGATGGATTCAATTCTTCTAATGCATTGAAAATCGGCATGATCATAAATGGCAACTCAATATAGGTCGCAACCGTTAAAAAACTAAAATCAGTAAATAAAATCTGTTCTGGTCCGATCCCAAATAACCCCAAGAAATTATTGATGCTACCGTGAATACCAAAAATCCCAATAAAAGCATACGCTTTTAGCAATAAATTGACCCAAGTAGGCAAAATAATCAGCAACAACCATAAATTTTTATGTTTGAGTTTCGTCAAAAAGTAGGCTGTTGGATAACTGATGATCAAGGTAAATAAGGTAATCAAAAAGGCATACCATACAGAATTTAAGGTCATCGTTAGGTATTTTCCTGAAGTGAAATACGTTTGATAATTGATCAAAGAAAACTGACCATCGATGTTAAAAAATGATTGATAGACAATCAACAAGACCGGTGCGATCACAAATAGCAACAGCCAAAAAAAATACGGGATCGCATACAACGGGCGTTTTTTAGTCATGTGCTTCCTCCTATTCTTCGTAACTTTCTAGACGAGCATCAAAATCTTCTTCAGACTCATTAAAGCGCATGACGTGGATATCTTCTGGCTCAAAATCTAATCCGATCTGACTACCTTCTTTTGCTTTTTTCGTTGAATGGACCATCCATTCGTTGCCTTGTTCATCATAACAAATGATTTCATAATGAACGCCACGGAATAATTGAGTATCGACATTGACACTCAGCTTGCCTTTTTCTACTGTAGTCAGTGAGAGATCTTCTGGTCGAATCACGACTTCTACTGGTTCATTTTGACGCATGCCACCGTCGACACATTCAAAGACTTTTCCGACAAATTCGACTTTATTGTCTTCAATCATCACACCATTAACAATATTGCTTTCGCCAACAAAATCTGCCACAAAATGATTGATCGGTTCATCATAAATATCCACCGGTGTCCCACTTTGAACGATCTTTCCTTTATTTAATACAAAGATTTCATCACTCATTGCTAGTGCTTCTTCTTGATCGTGTGTGACAAAAATAAAGGTGATCCCCAAGCGTTGTTGTAATTCGCGCAGCTCGTATTGCATATCTGTTCGCAGCTTTAAATCAAGCGCAGATAATGGCTCATCAAGCAATAATACTTTAGGTTCATTAACGATCGCTCGAGCAATCGCCACTCGTTGACGTTGACCACCAGACATTTCACTGATTTCTCTTGTTTCATATCCGGCTAGTTGAACAAGTTTTAAGGCCTCCGTTACTTTTTTAGCAATTTCAGCTTTAGGTAATTTTTTTATTTTAAGTCCAAACGCTACATTATCAAACACATTCATATGTGGAAATAAAGCATAATCTTGAAAGACCGTATTCACTTGGCGTTGGTTTGCTGGAACGTCATTGATTCGCTTTCCTTCAAAAAACACATCCCCTTGCGTAGCCTCTGAAAACCCTGCGATGATCCGTAAAATCGTCGTTTTCCCGCAACCAGAAGGGCCTAATAAAGTGTAAAACCTTCCCTCTTCGATTTCAAAATTGACTTTTTTTAAAATCACTTCATCATCATATTGCTTCACGACATTTTGGAATGAAATAATTGGTTTCCCCATTTGTTTCCTCCTTCTCATTTTTCCTATACACGTACTAGTACTTTCTTGTACAAAACATACTGCTTAAGAATAGAATTTTTTTCAAAAAAACACAAGTCTAGAAGGCTACGTTTTGTTAAAAAATCACGAAAATCTAACCAAATTTTCCGTTGAAAAACAAAAATTATGTTATGATATTCGTGATTTACAGATTACAAAACACAATTGTATACACTCAAGGAGGAACTCCATGCGGATCTTAGTCACTCTAGGCGGAACAAGCGAATCGATCGATCAAGTTCGCGAAATTACCAATCAATCAACAGGACAACTTGGCACGTTTATCGCCGAACACTTTTTAGCTCAAGGTGCAGTCGTAGATGCTGTCGTTACCAAGTATGCAAAACATCCCAAAATGCATCCTAACCTTTCTTTACATTTAATACACGATACTCAGGATCTCACGCACACATTAAATCACTTGTTGCAGCTTCATCCCTATGATGCAGTCATCCATAGTATGGCTGTCAGTGATTTTACACCTAAAGTCACCTTATCTGAAGCGCAATTATTAGCCGCGATGAATGCATGGCTAATCGAGCATCCTAACGAACCTTTTTGTGCTGACTGGTTTCACACACTGCATGTGCAAACTGAAAATAAAATTTCATCTGCCACCGACCATTTGACTGTCATTTTAGAAAAAACACCTAAAGTCATCCAAATGATCAAACAACTACAACCAGATACCTTGTTAGTCGGATTTAAATTGCTCGTAGGTGTTTCAAAAGAAGAACTGTTAACGGTAGCGGCCAATGCATTGGCGAAAAATCAAGCTGATTTTGTGTTAGCCAATGATTTGAGTGACATCAATCAAAAGCAACATATCGGCTACTTGCTCAATCAAGATGGGATCGTCGCCAAAGCTACCCAAAAACCAGCTATCGCGCAGATGATCTGTAACACATTAGTCCCTATTTTAAATGAAAGAAGGAACCAAGCATGACCAAACGCATTGTTTTAGGTGTAAGTGGCAGCATTTCTGCCTATAAAGCAGCCGATTTGACGAATGAATTAACTAAAGCTGGCTATGAAGTCGATGTCTTAATGACCCAAAGTAGCCAAGCCTTTATTACCCCACTTACCTTGCAAGCACTCTCTAAACGCAAAGTACATATAAGTGTTATGGATGAAGAACAACCGGAAAAAATCAATCATATCGAGTTGGCTAAACAAGCCGATTTGTTTATCGTCGCTCCAGCTACAGCAAATATCATTGCCAAATTAAGTCATGGACTTGCAGATGATCTGATTACGACCGTTGCCTTAGCTTTACCAAACGATGTCCCTAAATTGATTGCTCCAGCGATGAACACCGTAATGTATGAACATGTCTTGACACAAAAAAATCTTGCTTCCTTAAAGGAAATCGGCTATGATGAAATTCTTCCAAGACAAGCATTATTAGCTTGCGGCGATTACGGACGAGGTGCGCTCGCGTCACTCGATACGCTCTTGGAAGCCATCCATACTAAATTTAAGGCATAATCAGGGGGAACTTGTCATGAATCGTCGATCAAAACACTTCGACTTGGTATTAACCGCATTTTTTTTAGCTATTTTATTGTTATTAGCATCTGTACCGTTTTTAGGCTTTATTCCTTTAGGACCAATTAACGCAACGACGATGCACATTCCTGTAATCATCGCTTCTATCGTATTAGGACCGAGATTGGGAGGATTTTTAGGGCTATGTTTTGGCATTATGAGCATGATCCGCTCTACTGTGATCATCACACCGCTCTCATTTGTTTTCTCACCTTTTATCGCTCCGATTGGCGCTGAACACGGAAGTCTCTTTGCTTTATTTGTTGCATTGATCCCGCGAATCTTGATCGGGATCGTTCCTTTTTATGTCTATCGCGCCACGATGAAACTGACAAAAGAACGGTATCAACCAGTAGCGCTCTTTATCGCTGGGATTTGCGGTGGATTGACCAATACGATTTTAGTCATGAATGGAATCTACTTTTTCTTTCAAGGTCAATATGCACAACTGATTGGAAAAAGTGGAGCTGCAGTATATACTGCCATCAACGGCATTATTTTAACGCAAGGAATCCCAGAAGCTCTAGTCGCTGGGATCGCAACGGCGGCGATCGCTACCGTATTATTAAAATTATATCAACGAACGCAATAAAAAATAGACCTTCAGGAAATGTGGCCACTCGTTTACCGATTGTGCCACTCACCTGAGGGTCTGTTTTTATTGTTCGCCGATAATCCGAACTTCCGTTTCTAGCGTAACATCGAATTGCTCTTTGATCACTTTTTTGATATGTGCAATTAATTGGATATAATCTGTTGCTGTCGCATGATCGATATTGACGATAAAGCCTGCGTGTTTCATCGAAATCTGCGCGCCTCCTAAAATCATCCCTTGTAATTTTGCATCTTGGATCAATTTTCCAGTAAAGTGCCCTTCTGGACGTTTGAAGACACTCCCACAAGACGGATATTCAAGTGGTTGTTTTTCTTCACGTAATCGTGTCAATTCTTGTACTTTTTCATCGATCGTGATTTGCTCACCTATTTTTAGAGCAAACGTCACCGATAAAATGATCCCTTTTTGTTCTTGAAGTGCGCTATGTCGATAAGAAAAATCCATCTCGTCTAGCATCAATGTCTGAATTTCTCCTGTTTCATCTAAATACTCACAGCTGACAAAGACATCTTTGATCTCCCCACCATACGCGCCAGCATTCATATATACAGCGCCACCAATACTTCCTGGTATCCCGCAAGCAAACTCTAGACCAGTTAGCGTATGTTTAGCAGCAGCTTTTGACACGTCGATCAAGCGCGCCCCTGCTTCGACCGTGATCATCGTGTGCTCGATCGTCATGGTCTTCATTTTTGTCAACATCAAGACCACTCCACGAATTCCACCATCACGCACAATCAAGTTACTCGCATTGCCTAAGACGATCCAAGGTACGTTGTGTGTCTTACAATACTGTACGACTTGTTCTACTTCATGTTTTGTTTTGGGAAAGATCAAGTAATCTGCTGGCCCGCCTGTTTTGGTATAGGTATACTTCATCAACGGTTCATGTGTCAAAATCTCCATGTTTGGAAATTCCATCGTTAATCTTGCATTGTCCATTTTGTACATTCCCTCTCTTTTTTAGCATCTGTTATAGTGTAGCATGATTTGCTTGTTCTTGCCTTAATTTCCTTTAAAAGCTTAAGAAAGATTTGGATAGCTTTCATTTAAAAACAAGATTCAGTAAAATAGAGGTAAGCAAGGAGGAATACAGATGAAATTTATTTCGTGGAACGTCAACGGCTTACGTGCTGTTATGAAAAAAAACTTTATGGACATTTTCGAAGAATTCGATGCTGACTTTTTCTGTCTACAAGAAACCAAACTACAAGAAGGCCAAATCGAAATGCCGCTAACTGGCTATCATCAGTATTGGAACTATGCTGAAAAAAAAGGGTATTCTGGAACGGCTATTTTTACAAAGCATCAGCCACAAAACGTTACGTATGGGATCGGAATCACAGAACATGACCAAGAAGGACGGGTCATTACTTTAGAATATCCACAAGCCTTTGTGGTAACGTGTTATACACCAAACTCACAAAACGAGTTAAAACGTTTAGACTATCGAATGGATTGGGAAGATGCGTTTTTAGCGTATCTAAATACCTTAAATACAAAAAAACCTGTCATTTTATGTGGAGATTTAAATGTCGCACATCAAGAAATCGATTTGAAAAATCCTAAAACGAATCAAAAAAATGCTGGGTTTACCCCACAAGAGCGTGAAAAATTTACAGTCCTATTAGAAAATGGCTATATCGATACTTACCGCACTTTACATCCTGAACAAACTGGGGCTTACTCTTGGTGGAGTTATCGTTTTAATGCACGTAAAAATAACGCTGGATGGCGAATCGACTATTTTGTGATCAGCCAAGCGTTGCAACCTTATTTAAAAGAAGCCAATCTTTACCCGCAATTACTCGGTAGTGATCATTGTCCCGTTGAATTGGTATTAGATTTAGATATTACAACATGAATTTCTTAGCATTGGACTTTGAGACAGCTTCTTCAAAACCTCACAGTGCGTGTGCGATCGCGTTGACGATGGTCCGTGACAATCAAATCGTCGGTGAATTTTTTACACTGATCAAACCAGATAGTGAATTTTCACCACATACGATTCGTATCCACCATATCACACCTGAAATGGTGCAAACAGCACCCACTTTCGATCAGGTTTGGCCTGTAATCGCGCAATATTTTAATCCACATAGTTTGATTGTTGCGCACAATGCACCATTTGACAATCGCGTATTGAGTGCTTGTCTAGCTTATTATCATCTCGAACAACCTACTTATCTTACTTTAGATACAGTAAGGACGAGTCGTAAATGTTATCCTACGCTAGCCAACCATAAACTCAACACGGTCGCTGATTTTTTAGCTATCCCTCTAAATCACCATGATGCGCTAGACGATAGCCGTGTATGTGCTAAAATTTTGATCCATCAAGCACGTCATGTTGACGAATCCGTGTTGAGACCTTTTGTCTCACTCTATCCACATTAATGAAAAAAAACTGTAACAGAAGTAGATCGCTTAAAAAAAGCCGGATCATTTTCGACAATAGGTGCACCTATTGCGATAATGATTCGGCTTATTTACGGGATTACTTTTATACTTGCCATTCTTTTTTAATGAGTGTGACAGAAGTCTGTCACACTCATTTTTTCAAAGACATGAAGGTTACTGCTTCAAATGGCACTTGCGGCAATATCTTTGCCATTTTAAGATCAGAGTGAAATCCAAATTTTTCGTAAAGATGAAGAGCGGCTCGATTTTCTTTTAGTACGCTTAAACCTACTTGCGTTAATGTAGACTCTAATTGTAGCCATTCTAAAGCTTCTTCAACTAAAATAGACCCAATCTGCATATTTTGATAAGCTGGAGCAACGGCCACACCGACTTCACCGATTTGTGGTGTAATCTTTTGAATCGTCACTACACCAAGGCATTCCGTCGTTTTGGCAATTAAAAATAGGTGTTCTGTCGACTC
>NZ_CAJYIS010000043.1 GCF_913775425.1 uncultured Enterococcus sp. | reverse complement strand
TCACTCAATAGTGTGGTGGCGATAGCGAGAAGGACACACCTGTTCCCATGCCGAACACAGAAGTTAAGCTTCTTAGCGCCGATTGTAGTGAAGGGTTTCCCTTTGTGAGAGTAGGACGTCGCCACGCAAGTCAAGCAAGAGCAAAAGCTCTTGCTTTTTTTTAGTTCTTAATGATTCGTTAAGTAAAATACGTTCTAATGGACTTTCTGGTATTTCGTTGTAAAATATGTTGTAGAAGGGGAGCGATCATTCATGAAAAAAGAAGAACTAAAAGGTAAATTAACAGATATTCAATACGCTGTTACACAAGAGAATGCTACAGAACGTCCATTTACTGGAGAATACGATGATTTTTATGAAAAAGGTATTTATGTCGATATTGTTGATGGTAAACCTTTATTTGCTTCCACAGATAAATATGATGCTGGTTGTGGTTGGCCTGCATTTTCAAAACCAATCGAGCAAGAACAAATTGAAGAAAAACGTGATCGTACATTTGGTATGATCCGAACGGAAGTCCGTAGTAAAGAAGCAGATTCACATTTAGGCCATGTTTTTACCGATGGACCTCAAGAATTGGGTGGATTGCGTTATTGTATCAATTCAGCGGCTTTAAAATTTATCCCGTATGACGAGATGGATGAAAAAGGCTACGGTAAATATAAATCATTAGTTGAATAAAAAGAAGTGACTTTGTCATTTCTTTTTTTTTGTCGCCTTTTATGATACAATTAAGGGAACATATGTACAGAAAGGAACGTTTATGTACGAATATATCAAAGGAAAAGTAGTAGCGATCCATCCAGCTTATATTGTATTAGAAACAGCAAATATTGGGTATCAAATTTCGATGGGAAATCCGTATCGCTACTCTAGTTATTTAGAGCAAGAAGTTACAGTTTATACGCATTTGGCTATCCGAGAAGATGCGCATACATTATATGGTTTTTCACGTTTAGAAGAAAAACTACTCTTTTTAAAATTACTAAGTGTCTCGGGCATCGGTCCTAAAAGTGCTTTAGCAATCATGGCCAACGATGATCATGAGGGGCTTATTTTTGCTGTTGAGCATGATGATGTGACTTATTTGACTAAATTCCCTGGTGTAGGGAAAAAGACTGCTCAACAAATGATTTTAGATCTAAAAGGAAAAGTCGGAGATCTATCTGGTGAATTAAACGGTGAGTTGTCGATGCCATTATTTGAAACAGATAGTGTTGCATTAGCTGAATCACTCGCAGCCTTAAAAGCTTTAGGCTATTCTGATAAAGAAATCAAGCGTGTGGAAAAGGAATTAAAGCAACAAGGAATGTTGACGACAGACGAATACTTACGCTTAGCGTTGAAGTTGTTGATGAAAAAATAATAGTCGAAAGGAGGTTAGAAAATGGATCGGATACTGTCTGGAGAAACAAGTGCAGAGGAACAGATGTTAGAAAAGTCTTTGCGGCCGCAATGGTTTAGTCAATACATCGGTCAAAATAAAGTGAAGCATGAGTTAGAGATTTATATCAAAGCCGCTAAACACCGTGAAGAGGCACTGGATCATGTCTTACTTTACGGACCACCTGGATTAGGAAAAACGACGATGGCGACAGTGATCGCCAATGAGATGGGGGTCAAGCTGCGAACGGCTAGTGGACCTTCGATTGATAAACCTGGTGATTTGGTAGCACTATTGAATGAATTAGAGCCTGGAGACGTTTTATTTATTGATGAAATTCACCGGTTACCTCGTATTGCGGAAGAACTATTATATTCGGCAATGGAAGATTTTTTTGTGGATATCATGATCGGACAGGGACCAACTGCACATCCAGTTCATTTTCCACTACCACCTTTTACGTTAATTGGAGCGACTACACGTGCTGGGATGTTATCTGCACCATTACGTGATCGATTTGGGATCATCAGTCATATGGAATATTATCAAGAAGAGGAATTGACCGAAATCGTGTTGCGTTCTGCTGAAATCTTCAATACGCCGATTCTGACAGAAGGAGCAATCGAACTGGCCAAACGCTCGCGCGGGACTCCGCGGATTGCCAATCGCTTATTAAAACGAGTACGTGATTTTGCCCAAGTACAAGCGGATGGAACGATCAATAAGGAATTAGCCGATCAAGCGTTGACGTTATTACAAGTGGATCATGCAGGTTTAGATTATATCGATCAAAAATTATTACGTTCGATGATTGAATTGTATCAAGGTGGTCCAGTCGGATTGAGCACGATCGCAGTTAATATTGGGGAAGAAACAGAAACAGTTGAGGATATGTATGAACCTTACTTGATCCAACGTGGTTTTTTAAAACGAACAGCACGCGGACGGGTCGTGACTGCATTCGCCTATGAACATTTCGGATATCCCTACCAAGGAGAATAAGGAGTAACGCTATGCGTGCAAATGAAACCAAACAAAAAATCAAGGAAAGTTTTATTGTTGCTTGTGAGCAAGTTGGATACAAGCAAGTCAGTATTCAACAAGTGGCGCAGTTGGCTGCAATCAATCGCCAAACGTTTTACTATCATTTTAAAGATAAACAAAGTGTTTTGCGTTTTGTTTATGATCAAGATGCCTTGATCTACCTTCATGAAGAAGGGTTACATATCGATAATTGGGAAGAGCAAGCGCTCAAAATGTTGCAAGCATTGAAAAAACATGCTACGTTTTATACAACTATTATTGAAGAAGCACGAGAATTATTTATCGCAGATGTCTTTACTTTAGTCTATAATCATTTTGCACGTTTGTTTCATCAAGTAGACGTTGAAAAAGAGCTATCCGAAAAAGATATTGAATTTTATAGCCGCTTTTTTTCATATGGATGCTGTGGCATATTAGAAAATTGGATTCGAACGGGATACCAAGAAACACCTTTAGAAATCGCTGGACAATTATTCCAGTTAGCCAAAGACGTTGAATTTTTTTGTTTTCGCTTATACCAACAAATGAAGGAGTGAGTAGATGAAGCGATGTTTGATTGTTTGTTTGGGAAATATCTGTCGCTCACCGATGGCAGAAGGGTTATTAAAAAAAGCAGTTCAAGAACGTGGATTACCCATTGAGATCGCTTCGGCTGCAACTAGTTCATGGGAAGCTGGAAATCCACCTCACAAAGGCACACAGGCTGTTTTAGCTGCAAATGGCATCTCGACTGAAGCGATGTTTTCGCAACAGATTAAACGTAATGATTTCGAACAATATGACTGGATTATTGGGATGGATCATGAAAATATTCGTGACCTGATGAAGAAAGCACCACGTTATTGTCAACCAAAGATCCATTTATTTTTAGAAGGATTTGATGAACAAGATGTACCTGATCCTTGGTACACAGGTGACTTTTCTGAAACAGAGCGCTTGATTAAACAAGCGATTCCTTACTGGATCGAAGTATTTGAACAATCACTGACATAAAGGAGGGAAAAACGGTGAAGAAAGAACATAAATTACCAATTAAAATGGGGCAACTCTTATCATTTTCTTCAAAATTACTTGTAAACCGTTTTTTAACTGACCAAGAAGATGAAGTGCTTGCTAAAATCCAACAAGAAGAATTAAAAGAACGATTGCAACTTGCGGCAACCAAACAGGTGCTAGTGGTATTGCATGTTGCAACAAAAAAAAGTAATCAATATGAAACGGTCTCTGGATTTATCGCAACAAAAAAAATCAATGGCTCGCATATTATCGTCAAATCAGCGACGGCTAAAAAGCAATTACGTATGATTGCTGTTGAGACGATCGTTAAAATGAGTCAGCTACCGTTAACACCACCTGAAAAACCGGCACATGAAGCCTAAAAAAACCTGCTAGTTAGACTAGCAGGCGGGAGTAAGAAATGAAAAAATGTTAGTTAGGGTTGTTTGATTGGTATGACATTACTATAACTAGAATTTATGAATTTTTTATGTGTAAAAGTTTGATAAGTGTTTAAATCTTCGTTGATTCAAATTTTAAGGGTGTGACAAATTTTTGTCACACCCTTTTTTTATTTGTTTGATTTTGTAGATAAGTGCCAAATCAGACCGATGACCAAACCGACAATGGCAGGTGTGATCCAACCCATGCCATAAGTAAAAAATGGAAGATACTGTTTAGCAAAGGTAATCAATGAACTACCTAGAGTACTGTTTTTGATAAAATCTGGTGTCACATTTAGCCCATCAAAGAAAGCTGCGATCAAAGTAAAGTAGGTTGTCATCTGATAGACTTTACTTGAAAGTGGGATAAAATAATTGATGATCGTGAGTAAAATCAATGTGATGGCAAGTGGATAAATAAATAATAATACAGGTGTAGAATAAGTAATGATATTCGTTAGCCCAACATTTGCAAATAAACAAGGTAAAATACTGACGATCGTTGCAAAAAATAAATAGGAACGAGAAGGGAATAATTCAACAAATGTTTCAGAGAACGCTGAGATCAAACCTACAGCAGTTTTTAAGCAAGCGACAACAACGATCAACGCTAAGATGATCGAACCAAACGTGCCTAAATAATAATTGGATAATTGAGCTAGCGCAATTCCACCATTTTCGCTTACGGCAAATTTCCCAACGCTCATCGTTCCTAGATAGGTTAGTAAGGTATAGATAATTCCCATCAATACGATACTGATCGAACCAGCTTTGATCGTATCGATAGCAATTTGTTGTGGTTGATTGATCCCACGTTGTTTGATCGTATTCACCACGATGATTCCAAAAGCAAGTGCTGCTAGTGCATCTAATGTATTGTATCCTTGAGTAAATCCAGTCAAAAATGGGGCTTCTTGATAAGCTTGTGCCACAGGAGCGCTTGCGACACTACCTAGTGGATGAATGAATGCTACAATCAATAAAATAGCAAGCAAAATCAAAAATACAGGGTTTAAAAATTTTCCGATATACTCCAATAGATTAGAAGGTTTACGTGAAAAAAACCAAGCGAGCAAGAAGAAAGCGATGCTAAATAGTGCTAAAATAGGTGTTTGCATCGAGTCGGATAAGAATGGCGAAATTCCGATTTCAAATGAAGTGGTAGCCAAACGAGGAAGTGCAAAAAATGGCCCGATAACAAGATAAAGTAAAATTGTAAAAATATAAGCATACCAACGACTGACACGATGTGCTACTTCAAATAATCCATTCGTTTTGGAAAGACCAATGGCAATGATCCCTAAAAAGGGTAGCCCGATCCCTGTTACTAAAAAACCTAAATTTGCTAAAAAGACATTTGCTCCGGCTTCTTGTCCCATGTGAACAGGAAAAATTAAGTTTCCTGCACCAAAGAACATGCCGAACAAGAGTGAACCCAAAAAGAGATACTCTTTCATAGATAGTTGTTTTTTCATGATATTCTCCTTAAAAAAGTCTAATGTAAAAATAACAAAAGAACTGATGTGATGCAAGAAAAACTTATATATTTTCAATGAAAGCATGAACAATCAATAAAAAAGAGGTGTGACAGACGTCTGTCACACCTCTAAAAATCGAATAAATGCTCCTATTGAAGCAGCCTCCGTTATGCCAATACGCGAGAAAGAAAAGCTTTTGTCCGTTCTTCTTTTGGATGAACGAATAATTCTTCTGGTGTTCCTTCTTCAGCGATGACGCCTTTGTCCATGAAGATGACACGATCAGAAACATCACGAGCAAATTGCATCTCATGTGTTACGATAACCATCGTTAATCCTGTTTGTGCAAGATCTTTCATCGTTTTTAACACTTCACCAACCATTTCAGGATCAAGTGCAGAAGTTGGTTCATCAAACAGCATCACATCAGGATTCATTGAAAGTGATCGTGCGATAGCTACCCGTTGTTTTTGACCACCGGATAATTGGGCTGGTTTTGCCGAAACAAAACGACTCATGCCAACTTTTTCTAGATTCTCAAGTGCGACTTTTTTCGCTTCTTCGCGAGAACGTTTTAATACAGTGATTTGACCACTCATACAATTTTCTAAGACATCCATATTGTTAAATAAATTAAAGGATTGAAATACCATTCCAAGATGGGTACGGTATTTTGGCAAGTTATAGCCTTTTTGTAAGACGTTTTCTCCTTGATAGACGATCTCACCACTTGTCGGTTTTTCAAGTAGATTAATACAACGTAACAATGTTGATTTACCAGATCCTGAAGAACCGATGATCGTCAATACCTCTCCTTTTTCTACAGTTACGTGAATATCTTTTAGTACTTCATTTTCGCCAAAGCTTTTTTTTAGATGATTGATTTCGATAATAGCAGTCATAGCGATTCTCCTTATTTTTCTTGTCCTTCTAAGACGTCATCCATTTTAATATACGAATCGGGACCGTCGATACGTTTTTCAAAAAGACGCAATAGTTTTGTAGCTGAGATCGTCATGATCAAATAGATGATTCCGATAATCGTAAAGGTCGGGAAGAATTGTAGATTCGTTCCAGAAGCGACCGATCCAGCAAAGAATAAATCGGTTACGCTGATTACACTTAATACAGCGGTATCTTTGATATTGATGACTGTTTCGTTTCCGATCGCAGGCAAGATATTACGTAAGACTTGTGGCAAGACCACTTTGACCATTGTTTGGCGATGATTCATCCCGATTGCTTGTGCAGCTTCAAATTGTCCTTTATCTACAGCGAAAATCCCACCACGAACGATTTCAGACATGTAAGCACCTGTATTGACAGAAACGATCAATAGCGCGGCTACTGTACGGTTTAGATCAATTTGGAAGGCAAGAGCTAGTCCATAAAAGATGACCATCGCTTGTACCATCATTGGTGTACCACGAAAGACTTCGATGTAGATCGATAAGAACCAGTTGAATGCTTTTTGGAAGAAACGCGCGACAGGATTTTCTGAGTTTGGTAAAGTGCGGAAGACACCGACCAATAATCCGATGAGCGTACCGGCGATTGTAGAAAAAATAGCAATAAACAAAGTCAAGGCTGCACCACTTAAAAACAATTTCCAATATTGTTGGATAATTTGTTTAAATGTGCCTAATAAGCCAGTTTGTTCATCTTCAGTAGCCGTGGGTTGTTCTTTTACGGCTTGATCCATTAATTTTGTCCGTTCTTCTGAAGAGATCGTACTTAAAATTTCATTGATTTTGGCTGCATCCGGATCACCTTTACGCAGTCCGATTGCCGTTTGAACATCTTCAGCAGCTGCTTTGAATCCTTGACCTTCAGGAAATTCTAGCATGGTTAATTTTTTGTTCACATTGGTGGCAGTAATACCTTCAGGACGTTCACTAACATAGCCGTCGATCACGCCAGAAGCTAATGCCACACGCATTGCTGAAAAGTCTTTTTGAGCTTGTTGTTTTTTGACACCAGGGATTTGATCGATCAAATCGTAGTGTAATGTATTTAATTGTGCCGTGATTTTGGCACCTTCTAAATCAGATAAACTTTTGGCTTTGCCATACTTGCCATCTTTTTGAACGATCACGACAAATTGTGATTCATAATAAGGGTCTGTAAAATCAATTTGTTTCCGACGCTCTTCAGTCGGCGACATCCCCGCGATGATCGCATCGATTTTTCCAGATTGTAAAGCAGGAACTAAACCATCCCATTGTGTTGGGACAACGACTAATTTTTTTCCTAATTTATCGGCGATGATCTGAGCAATCGAGACATCGTACCCTCCGACATATTTTTGTTTTGATAATTCCACAGTGTGTGGTCCAGGTGATGTTTGAGTCCAGTTAAATGGGGCATAGGCTGCTTCCATTCCAACACGAAACTCATCAGATGAAGTTTGTTCATCTGCATGTGCTTGTGATGTAAAACCAACAATGGCAAATAATGCAAGCACCAGGGGAATCCATATTTTCTTTCTCATGAGACGTAACGCTTCCTTTCTTTTAGTAAAAAACCAAATGGACTACCGACAACAAAAAAACAGCCGCATTCCCATGATTGGAAAGCGGCTGTATTGGATACAAACCTCTCACAAAACATAGCGCAACTTAGCAAAAGCTAAGACAGTTCGCAAATTATTGATTTGCGCCCCAATCAAAAAAAAGAAGCAACTTCTTTTTGATTTCGGCGTGATTCCCTAGGCCTGCTTCTTTGTGTTGCTCCACTCGACAGGATTAATGACTCACGCGACCTCTACCTCAATGTTGAAGGTAATTCTTATTTAGTTCTTCATCAATAGGTATGATAGTCAATTTTCAGAAAAAAGTCAATGAAAAAAAGGAATTTCATAAAGAAATCCCTTGTGAATTGATGATTTATCTTTATTTTGTAGCCGGTGTCAATTTTGGTTCACGACCTAAAATCGCTTGTAAAATAGTGACAACACCTAACACGATCATAATCGTATAGACTAGATTTGAGTATTGGGTAATGCCCCATCCCCAAGTATGGTAAACCAGTAACATAATTTCTAATACAATGATCGATAAGATATTTAGAGCTGCAAAAACCCATAGATTCCCGTTTTCTTTGCGAATCAAGTAGAATAATCCAAAATAAATACTTAGCACTAGCCATGCAATATTTACTAAGATCAATCCCCAATAAATAATAGGAGCTAACATCAGAATTCACCTCACTTTGTTTGTCGCACTTATTGTACCATTAATTGTGAAAAATGTCATGAACTCATTCGATAGGAAAAGAAAGATAAAAATTTCCTATATCCTTTTTACAGAATCTAGGAATATAGTATACTGATAGTAGTGAAAAAGTAGTAGGAGGGTAAGGGATGAAAACTGAAAAAGAAAAAATGATTGCTGGTGAACTCTATTTTTCAGCTGATCCGGAATTAGTCGCAGACCGCACGTTTGCAAGAGAACAGATGCGATTAATCAATGGCGAAACCGATCCAGCGATTCGAGAACAATTGATTAAAGAAACATTTGGTAAAGTAGCCAATCGCGCGTATATGGAAGCCAATGTCCGTTTTGATTATGGCTATAATATTTTTTTAGGTAAAAATTTTTATGCTAATTTCGATACAGTATTTTTAGATGTTTGCCCCATTACGTTTGGTGATAACTGCATGATTGGACCAAATGTTAAGCTGTATACAGCTACACATCCGTTAAATCCAATCAAACGCAATAGTGGATTAGAAGACGGTGCGCCGATTACAGTAGGCGATAATGCTTGGATTGGTGGAGGCGCTACATTACTAGCAGGAGTAACTTTAGGGGACAATGTCGTGGTCGGCGCGGGAAGTGTCGTGACGAAATCATTTCCGGATAATGTGGTTATTGCTGGAAATCCGGCTCAAATTATTCATGAAATTGGAGACCATGAAGAAGAAACGGTCGATTCTTTACCTTTTCAACGAGCTAAAATTGATGAGATCGATCAAAAAATCGCTCGTCTATTAGAAGAGCGAATGGATGCGGTTACTACGATTGTCGAAATCAAAAAGACGCAACAAACAGCAGTATTTGATGGAACACGTGAAGAAAGTGTGCTAGACAATATTCGAAAATCACTTGTGAACTTAGAGTATCAAAAGACGATCGAACAAACTTTTGAAGATATCATGAAACGTTCACGAGAATACCAACAAGCGCATATGGAGCGTGACGAACAATGAATGGAGAAGAAAGACGAAAATTGATTATGGATAGTTTGGCACAAGCTAAACAGCCAGTTAGTGCGAGCCGTTTTGCTAAACGTTTTGCGGTCAGTCGTCAGATCATTGTTGGCGATATCGCGTTGTTACGTGCGAGTGGTCATGAGATCATCGCAACAGCACGTGGTTACTTGCTAGAATCAAAAACAAATGGAAAAGAAGCGACGATTGCACTTTGCCATACGCCAGAAGAAGTTATGGATGAGCTGAGTATTTTTGTCAATCATCATATCGATGTGATCAATGTCATGGTCGACCATGCTTTATATGGAGAGATCCAAAGCCCACTTGAAATCACGTCACTTGAAGACGCACGAGCGTTTGTTGAAAAATATCAACAGTCAAAAGAAAAACTGCTATCGAATTTGACGAATGGTGTGCATCTACACACCGTTCGATATCAAGATGAGCAAGATTTGCTAGCTGCAAAACAAGCATTGGCTGCTCGTGGATTTTTATTTAGTGAAAATGAAGCTTCAAACTAACTTAAACCGCCACTCTTTTGAGTGGCGGTTTCGTTTAGTTTAAAATTGTTTGATACAGTCGAGCAACATTTTTTTGACCTAAGTAATCGAGTTCTCTTGGTGTAAATCCAAAGTGACGTAAGCGTTCAAAGAGTTGTTCGACGATCGTAATGTCTTTTAATTCAGGATGAACGGGAATCCCATCGAAATCTGAACCGAGTGCTAGTGATTCTACACCACCAACATTTTTTAGATGGACAGCATGACGGCAAAGTTGGTCTAATAATGGCTCGTCATTAAACGAAATAAAGTCTTCAAAATAATTAAGCCCAATCACACCACCTTTTGTAGCAATCGCTTGGATCAACTCATCAGAAAGATTGCGATAATGTGGACAAAGCGCACGAGCATTAGAATGACTTGCCACAATGGGATGAGTAGATGCAGCTAAAACATCTAGCGTCAATTGATCTGAGCCGTGAGAGACATCGATGATCATCCCTAGTTCGTTCATTTTTGCAACGACATCATAGCCAAATGGTTTAAGTCCTTTTTGTACAGAAACTTGGCCAGAATTCGTCGTATGATACAAAGCATTTGGATGGCCGATCTCATTTTCGTAATTCCACATCAAGGTCATCAAACGAACTCCATCTTGATACATCTGCATGAGATTCGTTAGATTCCCTTCTAACGTCGCACCTTCTTCAACCGTCAATAACGCACTGAGCTGGTCTTCTGATTGTTGCTTTAGATATTGTCCGTAAGTCGTTATGGGTTTTATCATATCAGCATAGGCATCCATTTGATGATAAAAACAAGTTTTTAATTCTTGATAGTAGGCAAATGGAGTTTTGGTCTTAGGTAATTCGACAAATAAGGCAAAATTTTGCAAGTCGATGGGGCTTTTTTTCATGCGGATCAAGTCCAGTTGAAACGGGTTATCATATAATGTAACAGTCGGGTCTTCATAGATTTTTAAAATCGTGTCGCAATGCAAATCAATCATCAAATATCCTCCTTAAAAAAATAAATGTCTACGGATAGGCGTAGACATTTATGTACTATTCTAAAACCAATACGCCATCTTTTAGCGCAAATGGATTTTTCTCATCGATATGATCATAAAACATGATGCCATTTAAATGGTCGATTTCATGTTGAACAACGATTGCTGGATAATTTTTCAAACGAACCTTATGTGTTTCGCCAGTTTCATCTTGATAACTCAACGTGATTCTAGCATGACGTACCACATATCCTGGAACATCACGATCGACCGAAAGGCAACCTTCTCCATCACCTAAACATGCATCTTGTACGGAATGACTAACGATTTTAGGATTATATAAGACACCGCTAAACTCAGGTACTTCTGGATTTTCTGGATCCATTGATGGGACAAGTACGGCTATCATTCGTTTTTTAACATCGATCTGTGGAGCAGCCAGGCCCACGCCACCACGCAATTCTAATTCTTCAGCTTTTTGTGGATCTTGACTATTCGCTAAAAATTCTAGCATTGCAGCTCCAATTTCTTGTTCTTCTTTACTCAAAGGAAAGTGCACTTCGCTAGCGACTTCACGCAACGTTGGGTGTCCTTCTCTGATAATATCTTTCATGGTTAACATTTAGAGTGTCAGCTCCTTTTTCTCATTTCCCACTTAGTGTACCATAATTTCGGATTTCTGTGAAAAAGTGCCCACTGAAAAAAGTTCAAAAAGACAATAGTTATCAGTTGCCTTTTTTTTAGATGCGCGTATAATGACACTATGTCATATGACGAAGTGTCATTTATGAAAAAAGGAGGGAAGAAATGCCGACCGACACATTTTTACATTTACCCAAGGAAAAACAACAACGAATCATGGAAGCTGCGCGGATTGAATTTTCACGTGTCTCATTAAAAGAAGCTTCGGTAGCTAATATTGTCAAGGTAGCTGAGATCCCAAGAGGAAGTTTTTATCAGTATTTTGCAGATAAAGAAGATTTGTACTTCTATTATTTCCATTCCTTACGTCAAAGTAGCAAACGGGAATTACTAGGTTCGATCAAAGCAAAAAATGGAGATTTGTTTTTGGGGATCGAACATTATTTTACAAAACTCGTACCAGAAATTTTCGTGGGAGAGCATGCATTGTTTTATAAAAATCTTTTTATGAATATGGATTACCGCGAGTTTCGTAAAGTAGCACCAGAACTAGAAAAACATCGTAAAAAACGTACCCAACATACTGAAAAAGTCAAGACAGATCTAGAGCAAGTCGTGGATCCTAGTAATTTGACGATCGCTTCTAGTGAAGAGTTGATCGTGTTGTTTCAATTACTGATGCAAATCACCATGTCGACGATCTCAGAAGCACAAATGCAACAGTTAGAAGATCCTGATTATAATTATGAATCAGTTTATGAACGGTTCCATTTGAAGTTAAAGTGGGTCAAACAAGGGGTACAACGAAAGGAGAGAGAACATGCTTAAAGTAGTTAGACGGGTATCTTATATTTCAGCGCTATTGGCTGTCATTTTTATGTTTATCCAAGTATTTTCAGATTTATATTTGCCGACTTTAACCTCAAATATTATTAATAATGGAGTGGCTAAAGGAGATATCGACTATATCTGGAACACCGGATTTTTAATGATGGGATTTTCTGTCATTAGTATTATTGCGGCAGTCGGAAATACATATTTTGCGACGCGAGAAGCACAGAAACTAGGAAAAGAATTGCGGACAGATGTTTACCGTAAAGTTGAAAATGCGTCAACACGTTCATTTGATCATTTTGGGACATCTTCTTTGATTACCAGAACGACAAATGATATTAACCAAGTCCAATTAGTGACACAAATGTTTTTACGAATGATGATCAATGCACCGATTACTTTGATCGGTGCAAGTATTTTAGCCTATCAAAAAGATCCGCAACTAACGAAAATCTTTTTAGTGGTTATTCCAATCATTGCACTAGTGATAGGTGTGGTGATGTATTTTGCAGTACCACTTTTTAAGAGTATGCAAAAGAAAACAGACCGCTTGAACCTCGTCTTTCGTGAAGGACTGACAGGAGTTCGTGTGATTCGGGCCTTTAACAAACAAAACTATGAAGAAGCTCGTTTTGAAGAAGCCAATAAAGATTATACCAACACTGCAATCAAGGTAAATACGATTGTTTCTGTGATGATGCCTGCGATGACATTGATCATGAGTGGTACGAATATCGCGATTACTTGGTTTGGAGGCCACTACATTGCCGATCAAACGCTAGAAGTCGGAAATCTGATTGCCTTTATGACATATGCGATGCAAATTTTAATGAGTTTCATGATGCTAACGATCATTTTTGTGATGGTGCCAAGAGCCCAAGCTTCAGCTGATCGGATCAATGAAGTTTTAGATGAAATCGATGAAATCAAAGATCCAGAAAGTCCAAAACAACTTGCCTTAGCTAAAGAGAAGGCGACGTTAAGTTTTGATCATGTTAACTATCGTTTCAAGGGTGCTGAAAATTTAGCCTTAGCTGATGTCAATTTTCAGGTGCATTCTGGAGAAACGTTAGCCATCATTGGCGGAACAGGTTCTGGGAAAACGACGTTGATTAATTTGATTCCGCGTCTTTATGATATCGAATCCGGTATGATTCAATTAAATGATCTCGACATTACTAGCATCACACAAGAAAATCTACGTGATCTGATTGGTTTTGTTCCGCAAAAAGCAGTGCTATTTTCAGGAACGATACGAGAAAATATGAAATACGGTGATGCGAATGCCAGTGATGAGACCATTTGGGAAGCTCTACGTATCGCCCAAGCGGCCGATTTTGTCAGTGAACTAGAAGATGGACTAGATAGTAAAGTAGAACAAGGCGGCGGAAACTTCTCTGGTGGACAACGTCAACGTTTGGCTATTGCTCGTGCTCTAGTTAAAAAAGCTGATGTCTACGTCTTTGATGACTCATTTTCTGCACTCGACTTTAAAACTGATGCCAAATTACGTAAAGTGTTAAATGAAGAGATGACAGACAGTATTTTAGTTATTGTTGCCCAACGAGTGAGCACAGTAATTGATGCAGACAAAATTTTAGTATTAGATGAAGGTAAAGTGGTCGGTATTGGAACGCATCAAGAATTACTTGATACCAATGAAACATACCAAGAAATCGTCCATTCACAATTACGAGAGGAGGATCTAGCATGAGCGAAAAACAACCAGCAAAAGGCCCCAAAATGGGTGGACCTGGCGGCGGACCTGGTCGAGGTATCGGAGCTAAAGTAGAAAAACCTAAAAATTTTAAAAAGACGACGTTCCGTCTATTTCGTTATCTATCTAAAAAGATGTGGGCCATTATTTTAGTATTGGTATTAGCCATCGCTTCTGTCATTTTCCAAATCCAAACACCAAAAATCTTAGGGGAAGCCACAACGGAAATCTTTAAGGGTGTGATGAAAGGGGCACAGTTGATTCAAAAAGGGGAAAAAGTGACGACTTTCCCAATCGACTTTGATAAAATCGCCCAAATCATCGGCATCGTGGTAGTTTTGTATCTGTTCTCAGCAGTCTTTAGCTTCTTACAACAATTTATTATGACACGTGTCTCACAACGAACCGTTTACCAGTTACGTCGTGAGTTAGAAGAAAAAATGCACCGGATGCCGATTTCGTATTACGATACACATAGTAATGGCGATATTATGTCTCGTGCGATTAACGATATGGATAACATCGCCAGTACACTACAACAAAACTTGACGCAATTAGTTACGAGTATCGTCACCTTTATTGGTGTATTGTGGATGATGTTGACCATCAGTTGGCAATTGACTCTTGTTGCACTAGCGACAGTTCCTTTAAGTTTAGTTGTCGTTATGATCGTAGCACCAAAGTCACAAAAATACTTTGCAGCACAACAAAAAAGTTTAGGTTTACTCAATAATCAAGTGGAAGAAACATATGGCGGCCACACAGTTGTTAAAGTCTTCAATCACGAAGCTGCAGATCAAAAAGTATTTGAGGTCGAAAATGAAAAATTATATCAAGCAGGTTGGAAAGCACAGTTTATTTCAGCGATCATTATCCCATTAATGAACTTTGTTAAAAATTTAGGTTATGTTTTTGTTGCGGTTTTAGGTGGAATCAAAGTGGCAAACGGAAATATGAATCTTGGGGATGTCCAAGCATTCTTACAATATACTAGCCAATTTTCTCAACCAATCACACAAATCGCAAGTTTGATCAATACCATCCAATCAACGATTGCTTCTGCTGAACGGATCTTTGAAGTATTAGATGAACCAGAAATGGAAGATAAAACAGTGAATGCACCAGTTGAAGAAAGTGAGTATAAAGTTCGATTCAAAAACGTGCAATTTGGTTATCAAGAAAATCAATTATTAATGACTGATTTTAATTTGGATGTGAAACCAGGTGAAATGGTCGCTATCGTAGGACCTACAGGAGCTGGGAAAACGACCATGATCAATTTATTGGAACGATTTTATGATATTACGGGCGGTAGTATTCGTTATGAGGGCAAAGATACTCGCGATATTCCCCGTACTGAATTACGAGAAAACTTTTCGATGGTCTTACAAGATACATGGTTATTTACTGGTAGTATTTTAGAAAACATCAAATATGGAAATGAACACGCAACCGATGAACAAGTGTATGCAGCGACTAAAGCGGCTCATGTAGACGATTTTGTCCGTAAATTGCCTGAAGGTTACGATACAGTTTTAAATGAAGATGCAAGTAATATCTCGCAAGGTCAACGTCAGTTGATTACGATCGCCAGAGCCTTTTTAGCCAATCCAGATGTTTTGATTTTAGATGAAGCGACAAGTTCAGTCGATACTAGAACGGAAATCTTGATTCAACAAGCGATGAACCGTCTATTAGAAAATCGAACGAGTTTCGTTGTTGCCCATCGTCTGTCCACGATTCGTGATGCGGACAATATCATTGTCATGAATCATGGTGATATCGTAGAAACTGGAAATCACGATGAATTGATGGCAAAAAATGGGTTCTATGCTGATCTGTACAATAGTCAATTCAACGAAGAAGTTGCTTAGTCAAAAGAAGGTCCCTCTATAAGATGAAGGGACCTTCTTTTTCATGTTATAATAAGCCAAGAAAAAGGAGGAACATCCATGACATTACGTGTAGAAAATGTTACAGGCGGATACAATCAAATGCCTGTTTTAAAAGATCTTTCGTTTGAAATCGCTCCAGGAGAATTAGTAGGATTGATTGGATTAAATGGTGCTGGAAAAAGTACGACGATCAAAGAGATCATCGGCTTATTGCAACCGACTAAGGGATCAATTACTATTGACGGGTTGACCTTAGCTAAAGATCCAGAAGCGTATCGCAAAAAAATCGGATTCATCCCAGAAACACCGACTTTATATGAAGAATTAACGTTACGCGAACACATCGAAATTACGGCTATGGCCTATGACTTACCTTTAGATGAAGCAATGCGTCGAGCAGAAAAATTATTGACATTGTTTCGCTTAGAAAAACGCTTGGACTGGTTTCCGGCTAATTTTTCAAAAGGGATGAAGCAAAAAGTCATGATCTTATGCGCGTTTTTGATCGAACCTAGTCTCTATATTATTGATGAACCGTTTTTAGGATTAGATCCACTAGCGATCCATGCTTTACTCGAATTGATGTATGAGATGAAACAAACAGGTGCTTCGATTTTGATGTCGACCCATGTATTGGCTACAGCCGAACGCTATTGCGATCGATTCATCTTATTGCATAACGGTCAAATCAGAGCACAAGGAACACTAGCTGAGATCCAAGATACCTTCAACATGCCTCAAGCTTCACTCGATGAATTGTACTTGGCACTGACGAAGGAGGGATAGCGATGCAGGCATTTTTTAACAATCGAGTCAAAAAACATCAACAACAAATGCAACGTTACTTGCGTTATGTATTCAATGATCACTTTGCTTTGTTGATGACGTTGCTCATCGGAGCAGGTGGCTTATACTATTCCAATTTTCTCAAGACCCTAACGCCGCCATTTTCTATTGGCCGCATCTTTATTGTATTGATTTTCTTACTAGCCTTAACGTTTGGTCGCTATGCTAGTTTGACTAAGCCGGCAGATCAACTTTTTTTGTTACCTAAAGAAACGCAAATGCGACAGTATTTGGTCAAGGCTTTGCGTTATTCTTGTATTGTACCGTTTGCTATGCTGTTTTTGATTGTTGGAGCGGTAATGCCACTTTATGTTGTATCGACAGCACAAGGATTTATTCAGTTTTTTAGTTTGTTTATCATGATGACTACATTGAAGTTTAGCCATCTACTTGTGCAACAGACTCGTTTATTTTTGATTCCTAAAAAAAGAATCCAACGCCTTACGATCATTTTTTGGGTTTATGCAATTGTAACGATTGGGTGTAGTGTATTTGTGACACCAATTATTGGTATCGGATTGGGGATTGTGGCGGCGATTGGTTTTTATTATGTGACCTGGAAAAAACAAACTGCTAGTTTAGACTGGGAAACGATGATCGATATGGAGCAAGATCGCTTGTACCGTGTGTATCAGTTTATTAATCTATTTACAGATGTACCGGCTGTCAAAGCGGTCGTAAAACGCCGTCGATTTGCTGATGTCCTTTTGAATCGAATCAAAAAAGTTCAGGCAAATACGTATTTTTACTTGTATAGTCGCCAATTTATTCGTGGAACAGAGTATAGTGGATTATTTATTCGCTTAGTGCTGATTTACTGTGTGATGGTCGCATTTTTAGCGGAATATTGGATCGTGTTGATTTTAGGACTGGTCTGTTTATATTTGATTGGGTTCCAAATGATCCCGATGTATCATCGTTTTCGCTATATGTTATTAAGTGAGTTATATCCAGTAAGTGAAAAACTGCAAAAACAGGCTTTTCGTAAACTTTTAGCATTGATTTTAAGTGGTGCAACGATTATTTTCGCACTTGCAGTTTTGATGACACAACCATTCACAAATGGATTACTGATTATTATAGCCTTTATTGTGTTTGATGGATGCTTTTTATATGGCTATGTGCCACAACGTTTGAAAAAAATGAATCCTTAATGAGACACTTTTTCATGGAAGGTGAGATTTGCTTGACGTTGACTACTTAGGCGACTAGAATAGGAAGTACTGTTAATTTAAGGAGAGAAGTTCGATGGATATTCGTTTTGATAACGATTGGGATCTACAGCCCATCAAAGGCGATACTGGAAAAGCATATATTGGTATACGAGCTGACGATAAGGTCTTTATCAAGCGAAATACGACGCCGATGTTGGCTGCGTTATCCAAAGAAGGGATCACCCCTAAATTGGTTTGGACAAAACGAGTAGGTAATGGCGATACCCTATCTGCCCAAGAATGGCTAGAAGGCCGTCTATTAACCGCTGATGAGATCGGCCAACGAAATGATGTGATCGATGTATTGTATCATTTGCATCATTCGAATTCATTGAAAGATATTTTAACCAAAATCGGTGGCCAAACACGTTCGCCACAATACATGTTGCAAACCTATATCAAAGAGTTGCCTACTGATTTAGCAAACCATTCTTTTTTGTTATTGGTACAAGATTATTTGACAGCATCTTTGCCAGCGTTTCATGCAGAAGAAAAAACGGTGGTTCATGGCGATGTCCATTGCCGGAATTGGCTGGTTTGTGAAAATTATTTGTATCTAGTGGATTGGGACTCGATCATGTTTGCTGATCCAGCTTATGATATCGCAACGGTTTTAGGTCATTATGTGCCAACTTCACTATGGAGTCGGTGGCTTGTCAGTTATGGAATCAAACCAGAACCTGCTTTTTTAGAAAAAGTGTACTGGTATGCGCTATTGAATTTATTAGAAGAAATCAAAAAATATGCTTTGCGCAATGAAACGAAGCAGATGAATGCTGCCATCGTTCAATTAAAGCGGATTTATCGAGGATAGCAAAGAATAGAGTAAGAGGAGAAAAACTATGCGTGTTAGAAAACGAACAGGTGCTGAAGAAATGTTAGCAGCTAATCCACAATACGTCGTATCAGAACCAGAAATATTTAAAGGGAAATGGGCTGAACGTTTTGGAAACGATCGACCGATCCATATTGAGATCGGTATGGGAAAAGGACAATTTATTACAGGCATGGCCAAAGCATATCCAGAAATCAATTATATTGGAATCGATATGCAAGTCAGCGTTGTTTCATTTGCTTTAGATAAAGTATTGGAACAAAATTTACCAAACGTTCAATTATTACATGTCGATGGTTCTGCATTAACGAACTATTTTTCAGAAGGTGAAGTTGACCAAATCTATTTAAACTTTTCTGATCCTTGGCCAAAAAAACGTCATGAAAAACGCCGGTTAACCTCTAAAGAGTTTTTAGCGGTCGATGAAACGATTTTAAAACCAAATGGTGAATTGCATTTCAAAACGGATAATCGTGGTCTATTTGAATATTCACTCGCAAGCTTTTCGCAATATGGTATGATTTTAAATCAAGTTTGGCTTGATTTACATGCTTCGACTTATGAAGGCAATATTATGACCGAATATGAGCAAAAGTTTTCGGCTAAAGGTCAACCGATCTATCGAGTTGAAGCTTATTTTCCACATCAAGATAAAAAATAGTCTGAGGATCATTTCCTCAGACTATTTTTTTGCGTATATAAAGCCAAAGGAGGTCATAAGGTGGAAATCGAAGCAATTTCAGATGAGTGGATTCGTTATGGATATCGACAAAACATCCAAGATTTATATCTATATCTAAATCCACAAGCAGGGGTCGTTAAGATGCGGACCAATCAGACAGTGGCGGTATATGAGACATATTCCTTAGAAGTCGCGCAACAATTGATTGCGCGCTTCAAATACTTAGGAGCGATGGATATTGGAGAAAAGCGGAAGGCTCAGTTAGGTGCGATCAGTTATGTCGTGGATCAACAAGTGATTCGATTACGATTATCAACGGTTGGCGATTATCGAGGATTAGAATCACTCGTCATTCGTTTTTTATCTCCGCAAGTGTTAATTGATTATACTGGAAATTTTGATTATTACACTTTGAGTACAGCAGTCACAAAACAAACTGGTCTTTTTCTGTTTAGCGGCGCAACAGGATCTGGTAAGACGACATTGATGTATCATTTAGCACAAGAAATCAAAGGACAGGTGATTACGATCGAAGACCCAGTAGAAATCGAGCAACACACATTTTTACAACTACAAGTCAATGAGAAAATCGATCAAAGTTATGATCAACTGATCAAATTAGCTTTGAGACACCGACCAGATCTTTTGATTATCGGTGAAATTCGTGACTATGATACAGCTAAAGCTGCAATTCGGGCTGCTTTAACAGGGCATCAGGTATTTGCGACGATTCATGCTAAAAGTATCTTCGAAACACTCGCTCGGCTTTTGGAATTAGGCTGTAGCCAGTGGGAGATCGACAATACGATCAAAGGGATCGTATATCAATCATTTCGTGACAATCAACCGACATTAGCTTTTGAACACTATGTAGGTCAAGTAGGATGAAAAAAGTAGCCAATACTACCCAAATCAGACGTTTTTTATTTTCATTAACGTTATTGTTAGAAAATGGCTTTGAGCTAAAAGAAAGTTTGGCGATTATGAGAAGAAGCCAACAACTTCCACAACGTTTACTCGTCCGTTTTGAAGAAGGACTCGTTCAAGGTTCTTCGATAGCACATGCTTTTAAACAATTAGGCTGTACGAATAAAGAAGTGACCCAAATCCAATTTGCGTTGATTCATGGAAATTTAGTGAATACATTACAAACCTTATTAAGTCAACGAATACAGCGTGAAAAACAACTAACTTTATTTCGAAAAGCGAGTACGTATCCTGCGATTTTACTCATTGCAATTGGTTTCGTATTGTTGATTTTACGTCAGTACTTATTGCCACAATTACTGGCAGCGCATCTATTAGTCCGCGATCATTGGGGTGTTCAGTTTATTTTGTATCTCCCATTTTATTTACTAGGAGTAGGATTGATCATCAGTTTTTTATTTGGATATTATCGCTACTATGTGCGTGTCCATAGTAAATTACAACACGCCCGCTTCTTGAGTAGATTACCTTTTTTTCATGTATGGTATCGTCTTTACCAAACGAGCTATTTTACGCTAGAGTGGGGGAATTTATATAGTCAAGGCTTAGAAAGTCAGCAAATTGTCACATGTATGTCGCAACTATCTTCTGATACGCTAATGTATGAAGTCGCTCAAGAAATGGAAAAAGGATTTGCTCAGGGAAAAAGTTTCGCCGAACTAGTTAAAGAGTATCCTTTTTTAGCTCCAGAGTTGCCAACGATTATTTATCAAGGTGAGCTCGCAGGACGTTTGGGAGAAGAACTAAAACTCTATAGTCATTTGACGTTAGTTCGGTTATCTGAAAAATTAGAACGTGGCTTTTATTGGATCCAGCCAGTGTTATTTCTAGTAGTTGCTGGATTAGTGATTAGTATTTATGCCGCAATGTTTATACCGTTATACGAAAATATGGGAGGAGCATTAGTATGAAAAAGAAAAAAGCCTTTACCTTGGTTGAGGTATTGATTGTGTTAGTCGTGATTGGGGCGTTGATGGTCGTATTGATCCCAGGAATCGTAAATAAATCCCAGGAAGCCAATAAACAGAGCACAGAGATATCAAACCATATTCAAGAAGGATATGCGGAATATAGCAATTTTAAAGACGGAAAATGAGTAAGAAACAATCTGGCTTTACGCTGATCGAAGTTTGTGTGAGTTTGTTTCTGATCTTACTATGCTTAGTGATTCCGATTCATTCGATGCAACAAGCCAAACAAGAAGTCGAAGCGTATCGTTTTTTAACGGAGTTTGAAAAATCAGTCAAGCTTTATCACCAAAAAGCGGTACTGACTTCCTTTCCTGCAGAAATTAGAATAGACTCTAAACAAGTATACTTTGATTATAGAAAACAAGAAATAATATTATTGACTTACCCTAAAGGAACGTCTTTTGCAGTCAGTGATCCGATCGCTTTGAAATTTACGCAGCGAACAGGAACAAGTCAAAGTACATCGATAATTCGATTTTTACTGCCGTCTGGTCAAAAAGTATCGTATACCTTTAAATTAGGGAGAGGAAATTATGATAAAAACATCGAGTAAACCTGCCTTTTTCTTCTTAGAAGGATGTATTGCTTTATTGCTGTTGTCTGGTGGTCTACTTTTGATTATCGAAAGTTATCAAACGATGATTGCGTTCCAAGAAGAAAATACACTCGAACAAGCAATGAGTCGGGAAGTGTATGAGCAACTATTAGCAAAAAAAGATGTTCAAACAACGCAACTAAAGATCTCAAAAACACGTGTATGGTTCAAAAAGGAGGGAAAGGTGCTTGAAGTTTACGAAACAACCAGCCACTACGATAATTGATGTATTATTTGCGTTATTCCTTAGTCTGACTTGTGCTATTTTGATTGCGAGCGCGTTTCGCTATGCTAAATTTTTGACCACGAAATTAGATCAGACAGCTGAACAAGAATGGTCGATTTTTTTGATCCAGCTCGAACATCAGACGTTATATGCTAAAAATGTACGGATCGAAGGCGCGATATTGAAATTCGATGGATTAGAAGATTCGTTTTCCGTAAATACGCCGATCAAGGATCAAGTATATAAATCTGTAGCTTTAAAAAGGGGGAATGAAGGGTGGCTAAATTATTCGATCAATGGTGGAACAAATATCGTCTTGACCCGAGTAACTCACTGTAGCTATCAGCAATTTCCCAATTATCTTAAACTTTTTGTTGAATTTAGTGACGGAAAAAAACGAACAGGAGTGGTGTCACTTGGGTTCAACTAAAAAAGGCTCCACGATGATCCAAGTCATGATCGGATTATTTTTTTTGATGAGCTTGTTTACGGTAATCGTCAAAAGTGTAAGCTATACGTCAAAAGCAAAACAAGATATTACCAAGTACTATACCTTACGAATCATGGAAGAATTATTTCTTTACCACTATCTAGCTGAAATACGTGAAAAACCAGCAACTGATACGTATCAAACAATCAGATATAATACCGGTGAGATCCGATATAAAATCGAGAGTGAAAAAATCATTTACGAAGTATACGATTCCAAACAAAAATTATACCGAAGATATCAGATTATGAATGAAAAATAAATACAGATTATTCAAAAAGATAGTACAGGATTTCGTACTATCTTCTTTTTTATCTACAAATTTAGTACGTATTTATAACACTCTTTACTTTTCGATTAGAACTAGGGGAAGTTGGTTGATTATTTTTACTAAATCGGCTAGAATTATACAGGGAAATGTAGTGTTATAGTGATAAAGAGAGGTGTACGATGGCTCCAGAAAAAATGGAAGAACTATTTGAATTACAACTTCAAGCAGTTCAATTAATGCAAAATGCGTTGAAGAGTTCTTTTTACGATGCGTATATCGAACATATTGAAAATATGATTGATTCGTATCAAGTACGTGTGATTGATGGCGTACCTGAAAAAGAAGTCGCACAACAGTTGCAGGAAATCTATGATCGTTTGGCACAGTATGAATTATCTGCTGAAGAAAAACGCAAAATGGTCCAGTTGCTTTTGCTTAAAGGAATGCAGACTGAACCTTTGCAACCTAATCATCAGCTTACGCCAGATGGTATTGGATTTTTGTTTGTCTATTTGATCGAACAATTGGCACCCAAAAAAGAACAACCTTTGCGCTTACTGGATCTAACTGTTGGTATGGGAAATCTACTACTAACGGCAATGACAAATCTGAGTTTGGCCAATTATAAGGAAGTAACTGGAATTGGTGTGGATAATGATGAAACGTTATTAGAAATTGCTGCGGCTAACGCTGAGTGGATCGCTGCTTCATTACAACTGTTCCATCAAGATGGTCTTCAAGAATTATTGATTGAGCCAATGGATATTGCTTTTTCGGATTTACCGATTGGGTATTATCCAAACGATGAGAAGGCTCAGAATTTCATTTCTGGTGTTTCAGATGAGCATTCTTATGCCCATCATCTATTAATGGAACAAAGCATGAATTATGTAAAAGAAGCAGGTTTTGGATTATTTCTAGTACCATCGAATTTTTTAGAATCTGAACAAAGTGAAGCTCTAAAAGGATGGTTCAAAGAACGTGTATACATGCAAGGGATTATCCAGCTTCCAGATGATCTATTTAAACATGAATCAGCTCGAAAAAGTATCTTGATCGTCCAAAACCATGGAAAACAAGCTAATCAAGTGACCGAAGTATTATTAGCGAAGCTCGCAACGTTAAAAAATCCAGAAAGTATCGCATCATTTTTCAAACAATTTGAAGAATGGAAACAAGAACAAGAGATCCTTTAATCTTGATCGTCAAGTTAAAGTGAAAATATAGAAATGAGGAAAATCGATGTCAAAAACAATTGCAATCAATGCAGGTAGTTCAAGTTTAAAATGGCAATTATACACAATGCCTGAAGAGACAGTAGTCGCAAAAGGAATCGTAGAACGTATTGGGATGAACGATTCAATCTTTACGATCAAATATGGTGAAGGCGAAAAATACGAAGTAGTTATCGATATTCCTGATCACGAAGTAGCAGTAAAAATGTTATTAGATCAATTAATTGATCTAAAAATCTTAGCTTCTTACGATGAAATCACTGGTGTAGGTCACCGTGTCGTTCATGGTGGAGAGTACTTTGACCGTTCTGTTGTCGTAACGGATGATGTAATGGCAAAAATCGAAGAATTATTTGATTTTGCACCATTACACAACCCAGCAAACTTAATGGGAATCAAAGCATTCAAACACTTATTACCAGATATTATCAGTGTTGCCGTATTTGATACAGCTTTCCATGCAACAATGCCAAAACCTGCTTATCTATATAGCTTACCGATCGAATACTACAACGACTATAAAGTACGTAAATACGGAGCACATGGAACAAGTCATCGTTATGTTTCAGAACGTGCAGCTGAAATGTTAGAAAAACCAATTGAAGAGTTAAAAATCATTACGTGTCACCTAGGAAACGGTGGATCCATTACTGCTGTTAACGGTGGTCATTCAGTAGATACATCAATGGGCTTCACACCATTAGCAGGAATCACTATGGGAACTCGTTCTGGTGATTTAGATGCAGCGATCTTACCATACTTAATGGGTAAATTAGATATCGATATCGACGAAATGGTTTCGATCTTAAATAAAAAATCAGGTCTTTTAGGTCTAACTGGTGGTTTGTCTAGTGACATGCGTGACTTGCAAGACAACAAAGATAAAGAAGATGTGCGTGTAGCATTAGAAGTATTCTACGACCGTGTACGTAAATACATCGGAAGTTACGTTGCCGCAATGAACGGTGTGGATGCTATTGTTTTCACAGCGGGTATTGGTGAAAATTCTGCTATCGTTCGTTCTGAAATCATGAATGGTTTAACTTGGTTTGGTGCTGAGTTAGATCCAGAACAAAACGCTAAATTTGGAGATCATATCATCTCAACTGAAGATTCTAAAGTCAAAGTATTGTTAATTCCAACAGATGAAGAATTAATGATTGCTCGCGATGTAGAAGCATTACGTTAATGGTGTAACAGACTGTCATATGACAGTCTGTTTTTTTTATTTTCTTACAAAACTGTTCGTGAAAAAGTGAAAATATTAGTAGGAAAAAAGTGAGATAAAGGCGTACACTATAGGTAATAAATGTAAGCGGAATCATTTTGAGGAGGAGATGTAAATGAGTGAAGTCTTACAATTTTTAGCACCAGTTACCGGACAGTTATTGCCAATCGAACAAGTTCCTGATCCAGTATTCTCGCAAAAAACGATGGGTGAAGGATATGGTGTCGTTCCGATCGATGGACAGATCGTATCACCAGTTAGCGGGGTGATCATGCTCGTAGCGGATACAAAACATGCAATCGGAATCAAGACGACATCAGGAGTCGAAGTCTTACTGCATATGGGAATCGACACAGTCGATCTAAAAGGGGCTCCTTTTAAAGTCAACGTTTCACAAGGAGAAGAGATTCAAGCTGGAGCACCATTAGCAACAGTCGATTTAGAAAAAGTAAAAGC
>NZ_CAJYIS010000042.1 GCF_913775425.1 uncultured Enterococcus sp. | reverse complement strand
TGGCGCGTCACAATCCAGATGCTGGTGGTGAATCGACAGCAGGAAACTTCTCTTTAGGTGAAGCCAATCCTTATTTGAAAGCTTCTGACTGGGGATGGCAGATCGATCCAATCGGTCTACGCATTACCTTAAATAACTTGTATGATCGTTATCAAATCCCATTATTTATCGTTGAAAATGGTTTAGGTGCCCTAGATACGGTCGAAGAAGATGGTTCGATCCATGATAGCTACCGCATCGATTACTTAAAAGCGCATATCGAGCAAATGTATGAAGCGATCGAAGATGGAGTCGAGTTGATGGGCTACACGTCTTGGGGCTGTACCGACTTGGTTTCTGCTTCGACTTCTGAAATGAGCAAACGCTACGGCTTTGTCTATGTCGATGCGGATGATCAAGGAAATGGAACATTTGACCGTTCACGTAAAGATAGCTTCTTCTGGTATCAAGACGTGATCAAAACAAATGGTGGCAGTGTGTTGAGTGAATTAAATTAGTCAAATAAGGTCGATCGAGTATGGTTTGATACTCGATCGACCTTATTTTTTTCGAAGTATTCTTAAAGTTTAAGAAAGTCTAAAGAATAAGTGTAAAATATGAATTTTTTTAGATTTTGAAAAATTATTTTTGTGGATTAAAAACAGAATGTTATATTACATTTTTATTTTACTTATGCAATATCATATAACAAAAATGAAAGATGAGTGTATTCGTAATATATTCTATTAAAAATAAGAATGATGCATAAATGATTGAATATTAAATAATTTCATCTTAAAACAGCTAGAATATGTAAATATAATAATTAACTATAAAGTTTATTACTTGCTGCTATGAGAACTACTATGCACTTTATTGTGAAAAAGATAATTTATTACTGAAATATTATGAAATCTATTTTTAAAATAACATTTTTTAATATTGAAAATATCGATTTAATTTACCATATAGCGTTTTTTACTAATTTCGATATAAAAAAACCGTATTTATTAAAAAAAAATAGTGTTAAGATTAGTTTGTAGATGATATCACGAATAGTATTGATACCAATTTAATCAGGTTATCTATATCTATTAAAGTTAAAATAATCACAATAGTTATAAAAAGTGCTTCTCAAAAATAAAAAATTGTCAAATGAGGAGGATCAGAAATGACAAAAAAAAATTCAACGGTATTTGTTGCATTAGTAATAAGTTTTTTAGCCATGATCATTTTTTCTTATCCACAGATTACTCATGCAGCCGATCCTACACCAAACTACACCGTCGATTATGCCCCAACGACAATCCCAACATTTCCAGCAATGACGCAAACGAAAGTTACAGATGAAAAATCTTTAGTTGATGCTTTGGGACAAACAGATATCACAAATCAAGAAATAGTATTACAAAACGATATCACGTTGACGAAATCAGCTTCGGTTTTGAGTGGAGCAAACGGTGGTAAGATCTTAAATTTAAATAGTCACTTACTGACTGGAACGTCAGCAGCAAATCTTTTAATTCCGAATACCAGTATGATAGATAATTTTAAATTGATGAATGGTAGAATCAATGCTGGGAGAAATACGACTAATATTAGAGGAGATACAGAAATTTCGTCTCTAAGTGGTTTTATCTTAGTTGACTATCGGAAAAAAATTAATTTTGTCGTGGATACGATCGATTATAAAGCAAATAACAGCGGTAGTACAACAGCGCGCGGTGGATTTTTCAAGGGGATTGCTTCTAATGTGTTCGTAACGGGAACGACGTCAGTAGATTCTGGAACTTATAATTTTCGTGTAGGCAATATTTCATTTTTGGATACAACATTTAACGGAAATACTACCGATAGTGGAAATCCTGGTGACTATTCTAATGGAAGTGGAGGAAATAACATCACTTTTGTGGGATATAGCACGGCGTCTAATTATCGATCAACAATTTTAGGCGTTGGTGTAGTTCCATCGCAAATGAACGGTGATCGTCGGATGTATGTCGATAAAAATAGCAAAGTAACGCTCAAGAATTCAAATACTAATTCTGATGCTTATTCCAATAATATTGGAAATTTTTCCACAATCACTGTCGAGGGAGCTTTAACGGCAAATGCTTCCGAAACATCATTGCGGACAACAGCTCCTCGAGATTTGGGGAATAGCTCCGTCTATGACAATGCAGCTGGAACATATAATGGACAAGCCAACATCAATGTCCAACCTGGTGCAACTTTTAGTGCAAGTTCCACTGATTCTAGCAATAATTATGGTGTCATGTACATGTATTCCACAGATCTCAATGTAAACAATCCTAAAAATTTTAATATGATCTATAATGGATCGCAACCATTTTTCTATGCTTATGCTAATAGACAAGCAAATAACTTAAGATTTTACAACATGAACATTGCTGTGTGGAATAAAAATAAATTGGGTGCTGGTAGCTATGATCAGTTTTGGTCAAATGTTTCTTATTTTGAGGTATTGAAATTTTATAGAGGAACTTATCCAACTATACTTGCACCTAGCAATCAAGTCGGATTAAATACTATCAAAATCGATGATTATTCTCGGATTTCAAATGATATTTTCTTACCAGTCGTCATTTTAGATCCTGCTTATCAAAATGGATTATCGAATACGAGTAATAAATTATCCGGAACGACGGGGTATATGATCCCGACTAAAGACGCCAGTGGAAAGTTAGTACCGACTACAAATTACACTGGTGATCCAGTCATTAATGGGACGATCACAGTGAAAATCGGTACGGACACGTATACGACAACAACAGATAGTACCGGAAAATGGTCGATCGATACGATCAAAACGTCTCCTTCTTATAAAGGTGGAACCGTAGGAACGATTCAGGTTCAAACAACAGATGCTCGGAATTCACTTCCTTTAGAATTTACGATTGTTGATAAGATCCCACCAGTGGCTACACCTAAGCTGATCAAACAAGTACAAGGGACCACATTGACAGATCCTAAGTTAGGATTGGCAACATATTCAGATGATACGACAGCTACAGCAAATCTAAGTGTTTCATTTAAAAATACAGCACAAGAATTAAAACAAATGACAGATACAGCAGGCGTGTATTCTATTCCGATCGAAGTCAAAGACGAAGCTGGAAACGCGACGACGGTCGATGCGCCACTGGTGGTCTATCCATCAGGTGAAAGTGTGACGAACGCTTATATTGTTGGAAATAATCTAAGCGTCAATTATCTGACTTGGAACAATGCCACGGCAGCCGAAAAACGGCAACTTTTAATCAATGCTGGACTAAAAGCCTATACGATATCAGGTAATACAGTGACTGACGTTACTAACGATACGACGACATTTATCGTAACGATTCCGAATCAAACATGGCAACCAGATCAAACCTATGATATTGCATCAAATATTGGAACTTACAGAAAAACGCTCAAAGTCACTCTCGAGTCACGACAAACAACGATGAATATCAAACAAGTTTATTCTGGGACCAATAATCCAATCTATAGCGACTATAAACAAAAAATAAAAGTACCAGATAACATAGTAGAAACAGTGACAGTGGGTAGTAATCTATCTGATCTTTTAGCTACGCTACAAAATCAGCAAAAATTTACATTAAACTATCCAGGTTACCAAACAATTAAATTATCTGATTATACGATTTTGCAAAATGGACAACCAATTACGACTACGACCGTACCAGATGGTGAGTTTGATATCATCTTTAACTATACTGGTGAACTTACGGTGGCGGCTCCTAATGTCGATTTTGGAGAAATATCTTTAGGAGAAAATCAAACAACATTATCTGATGACAGTCAAGATCTTGTTGCGATCACCAATACGATATTAAATACACAATGGAACTTAAAAGCATTCTTATCGAAAGAAATTACTAGTGGAAGTGATCGCTTCAACGGTCAGTTGATCTATCGTACTTCGACCAAAGATGTAGGGTTAAACGGTTCTAGCCAAACGATCCAACAAAAAACTTATACAGGAACACCAGAACCCTATGAAGTAGTTACTTTAGATGATCAAGATACAGGACAACTTGTATTGGATCAGTACTATGGAAATTACAGCAAAGGCTATAGTGGAACAATTACCTGGAGTTTGGAAGATACGGTATCAGCTGAAGCCGCAAAATAATGTAGTGAGAGGGGACGGGAAAGTATGATAAATCAACAGAGATTACGAAATCGATTATTGGGGCTATTCATTTTATTGATGGGACTATTCAGTTTCTATACGTATCAAGTGCACGCAGACGACGCCTTGTCCTTTACGATTTCTGTAAAGCCAGTCGAAAATCAAATCGATAAAAAAGCAACTTACTACGATTTACTTGTTGAACCAAATATGAAACAAAATCTAACCGTGATCGTAAGTAACAGCGGAGATAAAGTCAAAAAAATAAAAGTGACACCTACTAATGCAATTACAAACCAAAATGGATTGATTGATTACTCTCCACAAGAGGAGTCGTATAAATATGATCCAACTTTAAAACATCCGTTTACTAGTTTAGTTGGACAAGCACAAACGATAGACGTTCAACCAAATGAGCAAAAAGATGTAGTCTTTAATTTACAGATGCCTGCTGAAGAATTCAATGGGACCATACTTGGCGGTTTTGTAGCTGAACTTGTCGACGAAAAAACTGATAGTAAAGCCAGTGAAGGGGTAAATATCGTCAATAAATTCCAACTTGTCAAAGCAGTACGTTTAAAAGAAAATGATACACCTGTCAGTCCAGAATTAAAGTTAAATGATGTGAAACCAGTTTTGGTATCGTATCGAACAGCTGTGACAGCAAATCTACAAAATATCGAACCTGTGATGTTTGGTAAGTTATCGATCGATGCCAAGATTACAAAAAAAGGTCAAACTGAAGTCTTAAAATCTCGCAAAGCTGAAAATTTAGAAATGGCACCGAACTCAAATTTTGATTTTCCGATCTCTTGGGAAAATGATCCATTAGATCCTGGTACGTATACATTAAATCTAGTTGCCAAGTCAGGCGAAAAAGAATGGAAATTTACTAAAGATTTTACGATCGAAGGTGAAGAAAGTCAAAAATTGAATAAAGAAGCAGTAGAGTTGAAAGAAAAAGAAACGCCTTGGCTATTATATCTCTTAATCGCAATCGTCGTATTGCTCGTGGTCATTATTCTTTTATTGCTACTGAAAAAAAGAAAAGATGATCAAGAAAAAAATACTTTTTAAGATAAATGTCAATCGCTGTGAAAGGGGGGATGCGTTGTGAAAAAGTATTTTTTATAGTTGTAGCTCTATCGTGTATGTCTTTAGTTCATGTCCACGCAGATACACTTGATCAAACGGATATGGCAACGACAAGTACGACTATTGAACCAAATACTGATTCTGCAATGGCGAAATCTAAAGCCACGATAGGGTTTACAAGAGAAAGCAGTTCTGAAGAAGGAAATAGCTCTGAAGAACAGAATAGTTCAGAACAGACGAATGAATCACAGGGAAATTCGGAGACATCTACTACGAGAGAAAATGGTATATATATACCAAGTTCATCTACATCTAAATCGCAGTACAGTGGCTTATTACCATCGACTGGCGAAGCGACGCAACTATTATTACTGATTATTGGGGTACTCGTCATATGTATAATTTGGCTTATGATAGTTTATCGAAATAGAGAAAAGAAGAAAAGGGGAGAATCAAAATGAAAAAAGCAATTTTAGCTACGATCTTATTGAGTGCAGGTGTGTTATTGACTTCTGTTGTTCAAGCAGAAGATAAAGTTGCAGATTCAGATGCTTCAGTTAAAGTAACAGCTGGATCAGGACCCGTAGATCCAGAAGATCCAAATAATCCTGGTGGAGAAACTGGTCAAAATGGACCATTAAGTTTAGATCAGGTCATTCAATTTGAATTTGCTGATTTAAAATTATCAGGTGGAAGTACGAGTGTACCATTAAAAGCCACAACAATGCAAAATGCTCAAGTAACGGATGCACGCGGTACAGGAGCAGGTTGGCAATTGCAAGTCAAACAATCTGAATTGCAGACAAGTGATCAGACTAAAACACTAAAAGGCGCACAGATAAATTTAGCAAATGCGGTCGTTGCGGCTGGAAGAACAAATACTTCTACAGATGCACCAACAATGAATACTGCATCTTTAGCATTAAACGAAAACTATCAACCACTTACAACTGCTGTAGCACAAACAGGTTTAGGTACTTGGTTGATCAAGTACAATGCAGATAGCACTAATGATATTACATTAAAAGTTCCTGCTGGAAATCTTATTGGTGATTACACAGGAACAGTTACTTGGCAATTAAGCGACAGCCCAACACCTACAAATCCTTAAATTAAAAGAATCAATCGACTGCAAACGTAGAGGAGTGAGAAAGATATGAAAAAAGTAGTTCTTTGTGCAAGTGTCTTATCAGCTGTTGCAATTGGTTATAGCTTACACACATTAACAGCACAAGCAGAAACGATCGATAGTAAAGCTACAGTTACTGCTATTGCTGGTACTGATCCAGTCGATCCAGTCGATCCAACCAATCCCGAAAATCCTGGGACGAATCCTGGTGAAGAAGGAAATAATACTGGTCAAGATGGTTCGTTACAAATCAATTATGTTTCTAATTTATTGTTTGGGGAAAATGTTAAATTAACAGGAAAAACTGTACAAGCAGGAATCAAAAATACAGCGACACCATATTTCCAAGTAAGTGACTTGCGTGGTACTGGAGCTGGATGGAACCTAAAAACGTCGTTAAGTGATTTTACCAATACTGCTGGAAAAACGATTAAAGGTGCTAGTATTGCATTTACTAGCGGTGTCGTACGTACACCTAATACCGCAAAAGATAACGGAGCGACGACTACAGATATTACGTTACAAGCTGGTCCAACAGCAGCGCCGCAATCATTATTAAAAGCGAATGCAGGTACAGGTAGAGGCACGTGGTTGGTCGCGTATGACAAAGCAGATCAAACAGAAAATAAAAAGATCATGTTCTCAGCACCCACAGAATCGATCGATACCCAAACTATGTATACTGCAAATCTAACTTGGCAATTAGAAGATGGACCAACGTCGAATTAAGCTAACTAGTCGATTATAAAAAAGGGGATGTAAGTATATGAATACTAAACAAAAAATGAGTTTATTGATTGCATCGAGTTCTTTGGTTGGATTGGCATTCTTACCTGCAACGATCTATGCTCAAGATACAACAGCTAGTTTTAATTTGACTGCACCTACAAGTAATCAGTTGTCATTTCAAAGTGCATCAGATTTAAATTTTGGTTCTTTAGAATTATCAAATGCAGCGATCAGCCAAAATAGTACAAACGATGTAGCGATTGTTATCAATGACTTACGTGGTACGGGAACAGGATGGAAAGTTACAGGGACATTAGGTAAATTTACGGACTCAACGAAAGAATTAAAAGGAGCGGCGATTACTTTTGTCAGTGGATCAGCAGTAACCGCAGGTGCAAATAGTGTAACTTTTGATACAGATAAAAATGTTACATTAGATGCAGGTGCTGCTGCTGGATCAAGATTGATCAATGCAACAACTAATGAAGGAAATGGGCAAACGACCACTACGTATACTAAAGATAATGTTCAATTAACCGCGCCAACTGGTCAATTGGTAGGGAATTACACTGCTACACTAACCTACACGCTATCTGATACTCCAGATGCGAACTAAAAATTAAAAAAGTATCAAAACGGATGGATATTCGTTTGATTGAAGTTTTGAGAAAGTGTAGAGAACAATTGAAGAAGTAAAAATAAAAATCATTAATGAAAAACTGTCGAGTGTAATCAATGACTCGGCAGTTTTTTATTGTTGTATATAAAATAACAGTTTGTTATATTGATTTATTTTTAAGTAAATAAAATTATGTGGAAACATAAAATAGGCTAATAATTTATGTTTTTTAAATAAAAAAACGATATTTTATTCAAAAAACAAAAGTTTCAAAATAATTAAATAACTATAAAATATTGGTTTACATCCAAAAAACA
>NZ_CAJYIS010000041.1 GCF_913775425.1 uncultured Enterococcus sp. | reverse complement strand
CCAACTCGGTGATCAAGCACGGCGAGTCGTTACGTTAGTGAAGCTCTCTTCACTAACTTTTATCAGAACAGGATGCTGATAAAAACTAATGAAAAATGACTTGAAATTAATATATCACTCTCATGTTATTTATGCAAGCATAAAGTGAAAAAAAATAGAAATTATTTGCTCTTTTTTCCAATTAAAATTTCTAAATCAACCGTAATCTGTGTTAAGGGTTGATTCATCAAGGCTTTTTTGCGCTCTGAGGATGCTCCCCACTCCAATGGCGACATCTCTAATAGATCTAGCTGTTGTGCTTTAGGAATCTCAAATATATAGGTCAACTGTTGCTTTTCATATGTCTGAAAGGCTTCGCTGAACTTTTCGACAACGCGTTCGTTTGAATACTGTTGCTTTTTTTGATCTTCGGGATAAAAAGCACGACGCAATTCTTTTAGATAATCAGCACCTGGCACGACCTTGATCAATTGTCCCCCAGTTTGCAGCACACGGTCAAATTCTTGATAATTGGACGGTGAAAAAATATTGAGTAACGTGGTAAAACTATGATCTGCAAACGGTAGATTGGTTAAATCCGCTGTACACCAAAAGGTATCACTTGCTTGATTCGTTGCCAGATTTACTCCTTCTTTGGCGATATCAAAACCAATCCCTACTTGAATATCTGCTTGTTGTGTCAATAAAGAAAGAAAACTTCCCTCACCACATCCGATATCCAATACCGCAGTTTGGTCTAATTTTTGCGTCAAATATGTCAGTAAAGGTTGATACATCCCACAGCGAATCATCCGTCCTCTTGCTTCAAATAGCTGTTGGTCATAGTCGCTAACGATCGGACGCATCAAAAAATGCATCGTCCCTTTTTTCGAAACATCATAACGATGCCCATTTTGACAGACAAGACCGCTCTCACTAGTTTTCATGCACTCATGACAATGTGGACAGCGAAAACGTGCGGCTTCTCGTTGTAAAAATAATTTCGCGCGATCAATTTTTTTTAACATAGACTTCCCTCGGCTTTCTTCTTTGACTACTTTAGCATAAAATTGTGCTAAAATGCTAGACGGAAGACTAACTTTAAGGAGGATCTTTTATGATCAAAGAATTTTGTGCCGAAAATTTTACCAATATCCCACAAGCCATCCACAATGGAGCCAATCGTATCGAACTATGCGATAATCTCGCAGTAGGTGGGACAACACCTAGTACAGGGGTCTTAGAAGAGTCTTTTGCCTATACTTCTGAAAAATCGATTCCATTAATGGTCATGATCCGACCTCGCGGTGGTGATTTTATCTATAACGATACAGAATTAAAAATCATGCATACTGATTTGATTGAAGCCAAAAAACTAGGGGTTGATGGCGTGGTATTTGGTTGCTTAACACCTAGCAATTGGATCGATGAAGAAGCGATGGAATTATTATTAGACGTTGCTGATGGCCTACAAGTGACCTTTCATATGGCGTTTGATGCAATCGAAGAAACTCGTAAAAAAGCAGCGATCGATTGGCTCGTCGCCCATCAAGTCGACCGCATCTTAGTGCATGGCGGTCCATTAGATACGCCGATCGAAGAGCATTTAACTAAGATCAGCGAGTGGATCGCTTATGCCGATGGACGTATTACCTTTGTCGTCGGTGGTGGCGTTCGCAGCACTAATGCCCAAGCAGTTTGCACACAAACTGGTGCGACAGAAGTCCACGGTACCAGAATCGTTTAAAAAAAGTGGGTGTGATAGACTTCTACCACACCCACTAGCAAGCGATTAAATCACATGTTAAAAAGAGCCACTTTCAAAAACAAGCCGAGTCATTACCGAAATAGACACAACTATTCTCGGAATGATTCGGCTTATTTTTAAGGCTGTTTTTTTAGTACAGCTTCTTTAGCTTTAATTTAAAAAATAACTCATAAAAATACTCGCAATATTAAAATAGATCAATACGCTCGTCAAATCACTAAGCGTCGTAATAAATGGCCCACTGGCAACGGCTGGATCAAATCCTAATTTATCCATTAACATCGGAATCAAACTTCCTGCCAGATTCGCAACCGTAATGGCACACATCATCGCCATACCGATCACAAATCCTAAAATCGGATTGCCCTTCCAAATCGCCACGATCAAAAAAATCGTCACACCGGTGATCAAACCGGTAAATAAGCCCGTAATCACTTCACCAATAATCGTTTTCACGATCCCGACATCTTTATTGTCACTCATCGCCAAGCGGCGAACCGCCACGGCCAGTGACTGTGTCCCGGCATTTCCTGCAGTTCCAGTGATCAATGAGATAAACACAGCTAAAATACTTGCTTTACTAACTAGTTGTTCATAATGGCTGATCAATGTTGCCGTCGCCATTCCTAAAAATAACAGCGTAATCAACCATGGCAAGCGGCGATTGGCTGATTTGATAGGATTTTCGCTAATCTCTTCCACATTGACCCCAGCTAAACCAGAATAGTCACTGGCAGCTTCGTCATCAATAACGTCAATAATATCATCGACTGTAACAATCCCTAATAAATGATCGTCGTAATCCGTTACAGGTAACGCTAGAAAATCATAATCTCGGAATGTTTGCGCAACGTCTTCTTGATCGTCACCGACATGGACAGACATCACACGCTCGCTCATGATCTCTTCAATCATTTGATCATCATCATGAATGATCAAATCACGTAAGGAAATTACGCCGACCAAACGTTCTTCTTGGTCGATCACATAGATATAATAGATCGTCTCCGCTACAGCAGCTTCTGATTTTAACACATACATCGCAGAACGCACCGTTTGATTGGCTACGATCGACACATACTCTGTCGTCATGATCGATCCAGCAGTATCGTCTTCATAATGAAGTAAGTCTTTGATTTCAGTAGCCGCTTCAGTTTCCATTAAAGTTAAATATTGTGCTTTTTGCTGTTTGGATAACGTATTTAATAGATCGACAGCGTTATCGGTATACATCTCAGCCAACATCTCCGCTGCGTAGCTTGGACGCATCTCGGCTAAGAATTCTTTCATTTCATCTTTATCTTCTTCTAGAACATCAAACATATCTGCTAGTTCTTTAGGAGACAAATAGGCATAGACTAAGGCACGTTCAGCGTCGTCCAGAGACAGATAAAACTGGCTTTGCTCATAAATATGCAGCTCCAAAAATTGTTCCCGAAATTCCTGCAGACGATTATGTGCTAAATCCTCTCTTAATTGTGCAAAACGTTCTTCTAATTCTTGTGTTTCATCCAATCTCTCTCACCTCGCTTAAAAAGTCGCCTGAATCAATGTATTCATGTCCTCAGGAAGTGTCTGATAAAAAGACAGCGGCTCGTGTGTGAAAGGGTGTGTAAATGCTAAATGGTAACAATGCAACGCTTGTCGCTTCACACTTAAATCCATACGTCCCCCATACATATCATCCCCCACCAAAGGACAGCCGATCGATTCGAAGTGCACTCGAATCTGGTGGGTGCGCCCGGTGTGCAATTTAATATCGACCAATGCACAACTAGACGTCTGTTGTTGGCACCAGTATTCGGTAAAGGCATACTGGCCATCTTCTCTTACTTCACGCTTTAAAATCGAACGCATATCTCGTCCGATCGGCGCTATAATTTGTTCATGTTCTTTTAAACGCGCCAGATCCCCACAAACGAGCGCTTGATAATGCTTATTTAATGTTTTTTCACGCAATTGAACATCCAGTTTCGCATGGGCAAAACCATGCTTAGCAAACAACATCAGCCCCGTCGTGTCTCGATCTAAACGTGTCACGACATGAACGACTTGGTTGCGATACCCTTTTTGTTTATAGTATCCCTTCACGCGATTGGCCATTGTTTGATTTGGATGGTATTGCGCTGGTATTGACGACACATTACTTGGCTTATTGACGATCAAAAGGTGCTCATCTTCAAATACGATATCTAAAGGAGTATCGTCTGCGAGTAATGTCTCGTGTTCTTTTTCATCAGGGATAACAACCGTCACTATATCGTGTTCTTGAAGAAAATACAAGACATTTTCGATATGATCATTGACCAGAATCTGACCACCTTGAAATTTGATTTTCGCAAGTAGGCCTTTGGAGATCCCTTGCTCTTTTAAAAAATATTTGATTTGCTGTGGTTCGCTTTTTTTAAATACATACTCAAAACGCATGATTACGACTCCCCAATAAACGCATCACGCACACGGCGCCAAAAATGCGTATGACGGTAAGAAGCAAATTGAATATGCTCATCAGCGATTTTATAATAAATCGAATCGATCTCGTCTTGTTGCAAACGAAACTGATCGATCGTAATCACACATTCATCACTTTCTTGCAATCGAACTTCGATCCACTCATGACTACCAATAACCATTGGTGAGCCGAGTGTACGAAACACGCGGTTATTTAGTGAGGCGATCTCTGTTAATTGGATGGCATTGATGCGAGGGTGCAAGACCGCGCCACCGATACTTTTGTTATAGGCTGTCGAACCAGTTGGCGTGGCAATCGACAACCCATCTCCACGAAAACGTTCGAAAAATTCATCTTTGATATAAATATCTGCCACCATCGTTGAATCATTCCGTTTGATCGTCGACTCATTTAACGATAAAAAGTGCTTGGGTTCCTTGCCGTTACGATACGTAATACGCACATCAAGTAACGGATATCGAACACTTGCTTCTTGTTTGGTGTTCAATGACGCAACGAGTTCATCTAATTCATAATCGCGCCAATCTGTATAAAATCCTAAATGCCCTGTGTGTACGCCTAAAAAACGGACTTGATCTAATTTATGATTGAATAAATGAAAGGCTGAAAGAAGCGTTCCATCTCCACCAACTGAGATCACTAGCTCTGGTTCATTTTGATTGATCTCATGTCCTGAGGCAATCAGTTTTTGACTTAATTCACTCATTACTTTTAATGATAATGGTGTTTTATTGTGGATGATCGCGATCTTCACTTTCTCCATCGTGTTCTTCCTTTCCTTGGTCTAAAGCACGCGCATGCTGTTCTTTAGACCCTTTCCCTCTAGTAAATAAATGTTGTGCTTCTTGAATCTCTTCTCTGATATTCGACATTTCTTCATCTAATTGATACGCCGCTTCCGCTGCTCGGCGCAGTCGTTCACCAATCTCTTCTGGAAAAACGCCTTGATATTTATAGTTTAATGAGTGCTCGATCGTTGCCCAAAAATTCATCGCTAATGTTCGAATCTGGATTTCCGCATAAATCCGTTTTTCTCCAGTGACTAACTGTACTGGATATTCGATCACCAAATGGTAAGAACGATAACCACTAGCTTTTTGATTGGTAATATAATCACGCTCGATTACGACAGTCATGTCTTTACGGTTACGAATCAGTTGGACTACTTGATGGATATCTTCTACAAACTGACACATGATTCTAAGACCCGCAATATCAGACATTTCCGTTTCCAAACGATCGAGTGGAATATTACGCAAGCGACTTTTCCCTAAGATACTATCTACTGGTTTTACTCTTCCAGTCACAAATTCAATCGGTACGTGGCGGTTTTGTTCACGAAATTGTTTTCTGATCCCACGTAGTTTTACTTTTAATTCAGAAACCGTTTGTTCATACGGTGCTAAGAATTCTTCCCAATCCGGTTGCATCAGTATCCCTCATTTCTAAAATAACATACAAGCTTATCTTATCACAGTTTTTAATAAACCTTTAGCATTCAGAGTCTAATTTTCAGTTTTTTTAGCGATTGACACGTTTACTCAGATACAGTAAAACTAAGGAAAGAGGAGTGAAGAAGATGAGTGAACAACTTGAAATCGAATTCAAAACATTACTGGTGAAATCCGACTTTGAACGTCTACTGGAACACTTTGTTGACGCAAAGATCTACCAGCAAACCAACTATTACTTTGATACGCCGGATTTCCAATTAAAGGAGCAACAATGCGGTCTAAGGATTCGCCTATTTACTACATACGCTGAACTGACGTTAAAGTCACCTCAGCCACTAGGCTTACTAGAAACGACCGATACCCTGCAACTTGCTGAAGCCAAAGCATTACTTAAAGACGATCAAATCAAACTAGACGGCAAAGTAGCCCAAAAGATTAGTGAATTTGGCATCGATCCTGCAAGTGTAACGTGCTTTGCTGACCTAACTACTACTAGACATGAACTAAAACTACCTGAAGGATTGCTTGCACTAGATGAAAGTACCTATGGAAAAACAGGCCATGACTACGAATTGGAATTAGAAGTTACTCCTTCGCAAGCCACAACAGAGCATTTCCAAAACTTTTTAGCTACGTTAAATCTTTCGTATCACCCCGTACAAAACAAGATCAAACGTGCCTTAGCCGAACGCCAAAAAGAGATGTGACAGACTTCTGTCACATCTCTTTTTTATAAGGTTTCGATCAATGCTTCTAATTCATCTAATCGTTTTTCAAATACCGTAAAGGCATTTTCGATATAAGCTGCTTGTGTCATATCCACGCCAGCTTTTTTCATAACATCGACTGGATAATCACTTGAACCTGCTTTTAGATACGTTAAATAATTTTTTAAGGCTTGTGGTCCATCATGCAAGATTTTTTCTGCTAGCGTCGCAGCAGCTGAAAAACCAGTCGCATATTGGAACACATAATAATTATAGTAAAAATGTGGAATACGTGACCACTCTAAACGGATCTCTGGATCGTGTGCGAGTGCATCACCATAATATTTATGGTTTAATTCACCATAGCTTTCACTTAAAAAGTCAGCCGTTAGTGGTGTTCCTTTTGCATCTTCTTGGTGCATAAAATGCTCGAATTCCGCAAATTGCGTTTGACGGAAAACGGTCCCTTTAAAACCATCTAGATAATGGTTTAATACATATGCACGGACCTTTGGATCTGTTTCCGTTTTTAATAAGTACTCTGTCAACAGATTCTCGTTTGTAGTGGAAGCAATCTCGGCTAGAAAAATTGGATAATCTCCATAGACATACTCTTGATTCGTACGAGTGAAATAGCTATGCACACTGTGCCCCATTTCGTGAACTAAGGTAAACAGTTGATCCAGTGTATCATGCCAATTCATCAAAATATAAGGTTTTGTATCGTAAGCACCAGAAGAATAAGCCCCACTGCGCTTTCCTTTGTTTTCGATCACGTCGATCCAACGAGAAGAGAACGCTTCTTTTACGACTGCTAGATACTCTTCACCCATCGGTGCTAACGCTTCGATCGCTTTTTCAACAGCTTGTTCGTACGTATACGTGATCGGCGCTTCACCTAATAAAGGTGTATAGACATCATACATATGCAATTCATCGACCGCTAATAAGCGTTTGCGCAATTCCATATAACGATGCAACAATGGCAAGTTTTGATTGACGACATCGACTAATGTGTCGTATACCGCTTCTGGCACATGATTATTACTCAATGCCGCTTGACGTGCACTTTCATAGTGGCGTGCTTGTGCTTTGAAATTATGTGCTTTGATGTTGGTGCTAAGGGTTGAAGCAAACGTGTGTTTAAATTGACCGTAGACTTCATATAGTCCTTTAAACGCATCTTCGCGTACTTGACGGTTGGTATTTTCCATTAACTGACCATAAACACCATGTGAGAGTTGGATCTCCTGACCATTTTCATCTTTGATCGTTGGAAATTCTAAATCCGCATTATTTAATACTGAAAAAATCGTTCCTGGAGAACCAAAAATCTCACCCGCACCTGCTAATAGTGCCT
>NZ_CAJYIS010000040.1 GCF_913775425.1 uncultured Enterococcus sp. | reverse complement strand
GATCCATTCGGATTTTTTCGAATAACAGCACTCTTGATTTTGCCATTGATACGGTGTAAGCCATTTGCTCTAACGAGACCTAGTTTTGGCAATCGAATCACATGGTTATCCACAACAGAAATATTATTGTTCACACAATTTGATTTGTAACTATGTTTAGGGTTTTTCTTCGATTTGAATCGAGGAAACTTTGTTTGTTTTTTGAAGAATCTTGAAAATGAATCGTTTAAATCCGCAGAAGTGTAAAGTAAGCTTGTGCTTTCAGCAGACTTTATGAATGGAAATTCTAATTTCATAGCTTTAATCAAGTAGTTCATGCCGAATTTACCGATAAAATCACCACCATTTTTATGGCGTTCAATTTGCATAGAGAGTAATTGATTGTACACAAAGCGATTGATATGGAAATTAGATTCGATGAATTCGATTTGTTTTTGAGTAGGATATAGTTTGATTTTGATTCCTTTAAGTTTCATTATGATCCATCTCCTTTAATCGTTGGTCGTCAATATACTTTGCAATAGCATATTCATTTGTCGTTCCAATACTTTCAACAAAATAGCTAGGCGACCAAAATTGTCTATCCCCTTCTGGCTTCCCAGAATTGGTTTTCAGTTCTGGATGCAGTTGGAAAATCTTCCGAGCACTAATCCCTTTTAGCCAACGAACAATATTGGTGACGGAAAGTTTTGGTGGTGCACTAACGAATAAGTGAATATGGTCATCAAGGCCAATCTCCATGTGAGATATGGTGAAACCATATTCATCGGCAATATCATATAATAATTGTTTTAAATCTGTTTCAATTTGACCCTTTAATACTTTGTTTCGATATTTGGTTCCCCAAATGAGATGGTAGTTTAAATTGTATACAGAAGTTCTACCATACGTAAAACGTTTATTGTCTTTCATATCAACACCTCTATATAATTATACCATTACCATATGTGAATCGAAAATAAAAAGAACGGGAATTCATCTCGGCATTAAAATACCGAGTTTCCTTCCCGTTTAATTAAAAAGAGCCTATTGGTTTGGGGAACCAATAGGCCGGAGTAAAAATGAAAAAGTGTTAGGGTTGTCTTTAATAAGACTTTGTTGGTATGAAATGACTATACCAATTAATTGTGAACAAATTATGAACAAATTCCTCGCTTTTACTTAAGGTGTTTCTTTTCAGCATCAAGTTGCTCAGATAACTGTTGGACAATCTGTGTGAGTTCTGCGACTTGTTCACTTAAACGATGCAGCTCACTTTGTTGTTCTTGTTCTTCGAGATCACTTTGATCATCTCGTTGTTTGGTCTGTTTGTCTTTAAAGTAATTGGTAATCGTTGAGGTCAACATCCCGATAAAGCCAATCCCAAACATCATCGTAACTGCCGCAATCACTCTACCCCAAGGTGTTTGGGGAACAATATCGCCATAACCTACTGTCGTCATCGTTACAATGCTAAACCAAATACTGTCGACATAGCTGATATTTTCCACGATACTATAAAAGCCACTTCCTACAAAGACAATACACGCACTAGCGTAGAGCGCATAAATAAATCCATTACGATACAAAATACTATTTTTATTCTGGCCAAGCTTAGCTAATAAATTGATAATCCGAAAAATTCGATTGGCACGTGACAAAATTCCAATATTTAATAAGTTCAAAGGAATAATGGCTAGTAGATTAAAGATATTATCAAGGATATACTTGCGCTTTTTAGGTGCACGAATAAACCCAATAATATAGCTGACTGTAAAAATCAGCAAGATTCCTTGATCTAAATAGACATACGGGACCTGATCGATATTGATCATGCCTGATAAACTCAAGATAAATAAGGCAATCCAAAAAAGGGTCAGCGTAAAATCACCAAAAACATATACTCGATGTAATCGTTTTTTTAACACGATAGCCTCACATCCAACTCTATTTTTTTGTCCCCATTCCCCTTTTAGTTGTAGTATAGCACAAAAAAAGAGAATGCGTATTTCGTCTTCGAAACGTCCGAAGACGCCGACAAAATACCATTCTCGTGGGTTTGGCACCCATGGGACGTGAGGGGTTCGAACCCACGACCCGCTGATTAAGAGTCAGCTGCTCTACCAACTGAGCTAACGTCCCTAAAATGAATACTTGCTTATCTTACACCCCCACTTTTAAAAAGTCAATCGCTATCTTTTATTTCATAACGCGAATTATCCCACTAATAATAGTAGGAAAAAAATTTATTATCGTTATTTTATTTATTTTCAAAAGATATTTTTGATAAATTACACTTTTTTTAGCCGTTATTTTAGTAGTTTACTTTACAAAAAAGTCAGTGCCTTGTTTAAGTACTTTTGGCAAAACACGAATGAAATCTACACAATATCCACAACGATCCTTGTTTTACTATTGTCAAGAAAAAAACAGCTTTTGACTAAAAATAAATCTCGATTTTTCGAGCATTTTTTAGTTCCTTTTTTGCTGAATTTATGATTAAATGGAATATGTTGAATCATTTCAGAACAGATCTTTAATTGGTCTGATCGGCAAAACATTTTTAGAATTTTTTCGTGTTATCGAATAATTGAACAAACCGCACCACTTATATTCAAACACTACCGAAACACAAGTTATTGTGTTTCTTTTTTATTACAGACACAATATCTAGTGTTTTGAGGTTGACTTTACTTTCTTTTTCGACTAATATTTTTTATATCAACTAGACAGAAATTTTTCTTAGGGGGAAACGATTATGAACGTTAAATTATTCTCAAAAAACAACTGCATGCAATGTAAAATGGCGAAACGCTTTTTAACTGAAAACAATGTTGCATTTGAAGAAATCAACATCGATGCACAACCAGAATATATTGATATGTTAAAAGAACAGGGATTCCAAAGCGTGCCCGTTGTCACTTCAGATAACAGCTCAGCCATCATTGGTTTCCGTCCTGATCAATTAAAACAATTAGCTAGCTAATTCGTTTAACTTTTTTATTTGTTGGATTTGTCGGTCTTACGACTACAAGTCCACCTTTTTTATTTTATTTTACGTAAAGGTGTGTGGAATCATGAGTTTAAACTCTTTAACTGATGTTAGTTATTTTAAACTAAATAACGAAATCAACCGACCTGTTAACGGTCAAATCCCCTTGCATAAAGACAAGGAAGCATTAGCAGCATTTATCAAAGAAAATGTTGAACCAAATACGAAAACTTTTGCTTCAATCAAAGAAAAAGTGGCCTTTTTAACGCAAGAAGATTATTTAGAAGAAGAATTTTTAGCAAAGTATTCTCCTGAATTTATCGAACGCTTATACACCTTTTTAGATGAACAACAATTTGAATTCAAGTCATTTATGGCTGCCTATAAATTCTATTCACAATACGCATTAAAAACCAACGATGGTGCTTATTATCTAGAAGCTTATGAAGATCGCGTGGCGTTTAATGCGTTGTATTTCGCTGATGGAAACGAAGAACTTGCTTTAGCGTTAGCGGACGAAATGATCCACCAACGCTATCAACCAGCAACTCCTTCTTTCTTAAATGCGGGGCGAAAACGCCGTGGTGAATTAGTCTCTTGTTTCTTGATCCAATTAACCGATGATATGAATTCAATCGGTCGTGGGATCAACTCGGCTTTACAATTATCTCGTATCGGTGGCGGTGTCGGAATCACTTTATCCAACTTACGTGAAGCAGGCGCGCCAATCAAAGGCTATGAAGGTGCCGCTAGTGGCGTGATGCCCGTTATGAAATTGTTTGAAGATAGCTTTAGCTACTCTAATCAATTAGGTCAACGTCAAGGTGCAGGTGTTGTGTATTTAAACGTCTTCCACCCGGATATTATGCCGTTCTTATCTGCGAAAAAAGAAAATGCTGATGAAAAAATTCGAGTAAAGACACTTTCTTTAGGTGTCTTAGTACCAGATAAATTCTATGAACTAGCACGTAAAAACGAAGATATGTATTTGTTTAGTCCGTACAGCGTTGAACGTGAATACGGTATTCCTTTTTCTTATATCGACATTACGGAAAAATACGACGAATTGGTGCAAAACCCAAGAATTCGTAAAACGAAGATCAAAGCACGTGACTTAGAAAATGAATTGTCTAAATTACAGCAAGAATCTGGCTACCCTTATATCATCAACGTGGACACTGCCAATCGCGCCAATCCAGTTGCAGGTAAAATTATTATGAGTAACTTATGTTCAGAAATCTTGCAAGTTCAAGAACCATCTGAGATCAATGGCAAACAAGAATATGAAGTATTAGGTACGGATATTAGTTGTAACTTAGGTTCAACCAATATCGTCAACTTAATGGATAGCCCAGACTTTGGACGTTCTGTACGTACGATGACACGCGCGTTGACGTATGTGACCGATGCGTCAGATATCGACGTTGTACCTTCGATCCAAAACGGAAATCGTTTAAACCATACGATCGGTCTTGGTGCAATGGGTCTACACACCTACTTTGCGAAAAACCAAATGGAATACGGATCAAAAGATTCTCTAGAATTTACGGATATCTATTTCATGTTGTTAAACTACTGGACGCTTGTTGAAAGCAACCAAATCGCCAAAGAACGTAATGAAAGCTTCCATAATTTTGAGCAATCAAAATATGCGGATGGCTCTTACTTCACACCTTATATCGAAGCCGATTATCAACCAAAATCAGATAAAGTAAAAGCTTTGTTTGAAGGGATCCACATCCCTACTGGTGACGATTGGAAAGCTCTATCTGAAGCGATTCAAAAAGATGGCTTGTACCATCAAAACCGTTTAGCCGTTGCACCAAATGGTTCGATCTCTTACATCAATGATACCAGTGCAAGCTTACATCCGATCACTCGCTTGATCGAAGAACGTCAAGAAAAGAAAATCGGAAAAATCTACTATCCAGCTGCACACTTATCAAACGATACGATTGGCTATTATAAATCAGCCTATGATATGGATATGCGTAAGGTCATCGACGTCTACGCTACTGCACAACGCCATATCGACCAAGGTATGAGTATGACGCTCTTTATGCGCTCTGATATTCCTGAAGGCTTGTATGAATGGAAAACGACAACCAAACAAACGACACGTGACTTAAATATCTTACGTCACTATGCTTTTCATAAAGGGATCAAATCCATTTACTATGTACGTACCTTTACCGATGATGCAGAAGAAATTGGCAGTAACGATTGTGAGAGCTGTGTGATTTAATCACGCACTCTCTCTTTTAATGAACAGGAGGACCTTTTATGTCTGAAACTTACTATAAAGCAATAAACTGGAATGCCATCGAAGATATTATTGATAAATCGACTTGGGAAAAATTAACGGAACAATTTTGGTTAGATACACGTATTCCCTTATCGAATGATTTAGATGATTGGCGTAAACTAAGCGCTGAGGAAAAAGAACTTGTGGGCTATGTCTTTGGGGGCTTAACACTTTTAGATACCTTACAGTCTGAAAATGGGATGGATGAATTAAAAAAAGACGTGCGCACGTCTCATGAAGAAGCCGTGTTAAACAACATCCAATTTATGGAATCTGTCCATGCAAAAAGTTATTCATCGATCTTTAGTACATTAAACACAAAAGCTGAAATCGACAATATCTTTGAATGGACGAATACAAACCCTTACTTACAAAAAAAAGCTGAGCGCATCAACGAGATCTATAAAAATGGAACGCCATTAGAGAAAAAAATCGCCAGTGTCTTTTTAGAAACATTTTTATTTTACTCTGGCTTTTATACGCCTTTGTATTACCTTGGAAACAATAAACTAGCGAACGTTGCCGAAATCATTAAACTAATCATCCGTGACGAGTCTGTCCATGGAACCTATATCGGCTATAAATTCCAATTAGGTTTTAATGAACTACCAGAAGACGAACAAGCAAGTTTAAAAGACTGGATGTACGAATTGCTTTATGAGTTATATGAAAATGAAGAAAAATACACCGAACAATTATACGATGGAATCGGTTGGACTGAGGAAGTGAAAACCTTCTTACGTTACAATGCCAATAAAGCCTTGATGAACCTTGGTCAAGATCCATTGTTCCCAGATGGTGCCAGCGATGTGAACCCAATCGTGATGAACGGGATCTCTACTGGAACCAGTAACCATGACTTCTTCTCACAAGTTGGTAATGGCTATCTATTAGGTAGTGTTGAAGCGATGCAAGAAGACGATTATTTAATCGGAATGGAATAAGCAAAAGCAGTTTCTCTATGAGAAGCTGCTTTTCTTCATTTATTTATCGACAAAAAAAGCCTTCCTTTTTCAAGGAAAGCTTTTTTGAACTCAACAGAATTACTCTGCAGCGTTTTGATCTTTGAGACCGTATTTTTTGTTGAAACGATCCACACGTCCGTCTGCTTGAGTGAATTTTTGACGTCCAGTATAGAATGGATGAGAGTCAGAAGTTACTTCGACACGGATTACTGGGTAAGTGTTTCCGTCTTCCCATTCCATAGTTTCTTGTGAGTGTTTAGT